>JANMSL010000319.1:0-10350 GCA_031389245.1 Lysobacterales bacterium
AGCGCGGCGCGGCCAGTACTTTCAACCGACGCGGTAGCAAGGACAGCCAGTTGCGCTGATGGTTCTGTGGTGCCGGCCTCGACAATCGCCGCAGATCGCTGAACTGCGTTTGCTGGTCGGCGCTGCTCCCGATCTCCAACACACCTCGTGCAACGCCTGATCCCCGCTTCAGGCGTGCATGCATCAACGCGGCGTCAATTGCACTGCGTGAAGGTAAACCAGTAGTCGTTGCCCGTGCTCGAGAACCGGACGATTCCATTACTGTTGTCGCGCGCCATGAAAAACGGAGCCTGCAGCCAACCGGGTGGGAAGCCGCAGATCCGGCGTGGCACCATGTGCGTAAAGGCACCGGAGTTGAACCCGAACATTCCGACGCTGTCTGCGCGCACCGTACCAATAATGCGCCCAGGGGCTGCCGAGATTTCGCCGGTGTCGGTGCGCACGGGTTCGGCAAAGATGCTGATCTCGATGGTGCTGGAGGGCACCCAGCCGTAGCCGCTGGGCGTAAAATTCGTCCTCTCGCGGTCGCCCAGCGCCGAGACATAGAACCCGGGCTCATTGCGCGGACCCGTGGCACATCCGGTGATCGACAAAAGTGCAGCAGCAATCGCGCATAGCGTGGTGAGTTTTCGGAACATCCTGAGATTTTGCAGCAGCTTGAGTTTTTGCAGCATGTTGTTCTCCTTAGATTGATGGAACCTGGAAACAAACGCGCTCAGTCCGACACGACGAACGCCGCCGCTCGATTGCGCGTTGCGCATTGCACTGCGAACACCTGTCGACCTGCGCATCCAGATCAGTTGCCAAGTGCAAAAAGGATTCATGTCCGCAGTTCTTCGCTGACTCGGATGCGATGTCGCCTGCGCCCTTCATGACATCCTGAATTCAATAACAATAAATAGTGCAGGGACCGGCCAATTCCGCTCGTGTCGATGGTTTGGTGCGCTGCGCGATTCGGCGCCTGGTGCGGGCGGCGCGTCGATTGGCCCGCATCGGTCGCGCTGCCGTGTGCCCCGCGCGTCCCCAGCTGTGTCAGCTCTGATGGCCGAACGGCGTATGCGTCAGTGGTCCCTGGAGTACCTCATGAACAAGATCATCGCGATGTTGTCGAGCCTGGCGCTTCTATCGAGCCTGTCGCCGTTCTGCACATCGGCCGTCGCGCAGGACGGATTACTGGATTCTGAATTCGGCGCGGGCACGGGTGTGGTCATACCCGACCTTGCTGCAACGCCGGGGCAGTTCAGCGCGCAAACTGCGCTTGCCGTGGCGATTGATGGCGTCGGTCGGCTGCTGGTAGCTGGTGCGGTGGCGCACTCGAACGACTCAAGTCTTGATTGTGTCGTGCTGCGCCTGCTCAGCGATGGCAGCCTGGATACCAGTTTCGCGCCGCCCAACGGCTTTCGCACCCTCAGTGTGGGGCTGCCAACATTCCCCAACGAACTCTGCACCGCCATCTTGCCACTGCCGGATGGCCGCATCGCGCTGGCCGGAGCTGTCTCGGGCGTCGGCGAGTACACAGGAATGGTCGCTGTGCTGCAAGCCAGTGGTGCGCTTGATCCCAGCTTCTCCGGCAACGGCGTGTTCGTCATTGCTACCGATACGCCCATCGCCAGCGGACCTGACATCAACACCTTGATCGAGTCACTGCAGGTTGACGCTGCGGGCCGACTGCTGGCACTTGGCGATTTCGTCAACGACAACTCGACCTCGGCGGCCGGCCTGCTGCTGCGATTCTTTCCCGACAGTGGGCTGGACACCAGTTTCGGCAACATTGTTGGCGCGCCCGGTTTTGTGCAGTTGAGCAGCAACGCCAGCAAAACCGATCCGGCGGGAATGGCGCGAGACGCACAGGGCCGATTGCTGGTGCTGGCCAGCTCCGGTTCGCAACTGGTGTTGTTTCGCCTCGGCGACGATGGCCAGTTGGACAGCTCGTTTGGTACAGGCATGACCGCTCAGGGTGGCAATGGGTTGGGCTACCTGCCGAATTGCAGTTTCGCTTCGGATTTCCTGATCGATCCACAACAGCGCTGGCTGATCGCCTGCAAAATCTCCGGTGCCAGTGCGGCCGAAGATCGCGCGGGAGTTTTGCGTGCTTTTGGCAACGGCGAGATCGATCTGGATTTTGGCGTAAGCGGCTACGCCGCCATGCCGGTGCCGGATGCCAATGGCAGTTTCAGCAGGCCGCGATTGACGCGCCAGGACGACGGTCGGTTGCTGTTGGCAGGGCGGTACGAAGTGGCCGCAGCCTTTCGTCCGTTCTACGGCAATAGCGATCTGTACGCGCTGCGCCTGAACTCGAACGGCAGTCTCGACAGCACCTATGGCTTCAGCAACGGCTACAGCCGGTTTCGCTTTGCTGACCCTGCCGGTGGTCTCGTCGACACCCGCCAGGAGCGCGCAGACGCAGCGGTTATCGATGCGCTCGGGCGGCTGCTGGTCGTGGGCGAGCGTTTTGACAATAACGGCGACAATTACCGCATGGTGGTAACCCGTCTGACCCGTGCACCGCCACCGTCCGACGCGTTGTTTGCCGATGGTTTCGAGTGAAATGAAATTCCGGGTAGGACACGTCCGGAGTCGCGTTCAATTTCACTTTAGTTGATATTGCGATAACCATGTCGTGATGCGGATGAACTCGCAACGCGGTCGCAAGCCCGCGCCAGCAAACTGGCGGGTGTGCGCTGCCGCGATTGCGCGTTGGCCTTGTCTCGTACCGCAATCGCGACCGCGTCCAGACAAGTGACCCGTCCGGACGCTACGCGGCGCCGGTGTGTTTGCCGCGGACCAACGGCTCGCAGCATTAATTCTGGCTGGCATTAGCCTGCCCCCAACTGCCTGCGACAGGCACAGCCATCGGGAGTCGACCGGCGCATGCAATCGCCCCAATGAACTGGCGCGGGCAGTTCTTCGGCAGGTGTTCGCTTTCGAACAACGCTGTGCGTGATCGACCAATTTTCAGACCTTTGGCGAAACCGAGGGAATCGCCATCTCGCTGATTCGAGACACAATTGCAATTCGTGCTCGGTATGGCACGGAGCATGCTCAAGGAGCCATACGCAATCACGATGAGCTTCCTACGTGGACCAACCGATCAGCGCTCAAACCATCAGCCGCCGCCAGCGCGTGAGCATCGTGCTCGGCGTTGGCCTGCTGGTGTGTTCGGCCGCTGCCGTCTGGGGCGTCAACCGCATCATCCGCCCCAGCATCGCACTCGCCGAACTTCGTGTCGCGCAGGTGCGGCGAGGAGATATCGCCAATACCATTAATGCTTCGGGCGTGGTCATTCCGGTGCACGAAGAGCAGGTTTCCAGCCCGATACCTACACGTGTGTCCCGGGTGCACGTCAAGGCGGGCCAGGAAGTGGCGGCTGGCGATTTGCTGCTGGAGCTCGACGACCATACGATCGTCCTGGCGATGGACAACCTGGAAGAGCAGATCGCGCAGCAGAAAATCCGGGTGCAATCACTGACGCTGGAAATGCAGCAAAAGCAGAAGCAGCTGGCGAGCGAGATCGAACTGCTCGGGTTGGACCTGGAAAGCGCAAAGGTAAAACTGGAACGCTACCAGCGGTTGGGAAAGACCGGGGCGTTCTCCGCCGCTGACTTGAACGCGGCAGAGCTTGTGGTCAAACGCAACGAAATTGAGCTTCGCCAGCATCGCGAGTCCGTTGCCGATACTCGCCGGTCGACCGAAACCAACATCCTGGGTGCGCAGTTGCAGGAATCCATCCTGAGGAAGGAGCTGGAACAGCAACGGCATCTGCAGGCACAGACTCAGGTCCGGGCGCCATTCGCTGGCATGCTGACCTGGGTACTGACCGACGCCGGAGCCAGTGTCCAAAGTGGGCAACTCGTGGCCAAGGTTTCCGAGCTGCACAACTACCGCGTCGAAGCCTCGGTATCGGACTTTTATGCACGTTACCTTAGCCCCGGGCAACAAGTTCGTGTCGGCTACAGCGGACAGACTTTGCTCGGCCAGGTGCAAACCATCCTGCCCGAGATCCAGGGCGGCACCGTCACCTTGCTGGTCAGTCTGGACCAGCCCAACCACCCGCTGCTGCGCAACCGGTTGCGCGTCGACACCAACATCATCACCGAACAGAAAACCAACGCGCTGGTGGCAGACAACGGTCCCGCGTTCAACGGCAAGGGCCGCCAGGAAATTTATGTCATCAGCGACGGCGTTGCAGAGAAAAGACAGATAGTCGTTGGCCTCGGCGATGGCGACGTGGTCGAAATCATTTCGGGAGCCAAAGCCGGCGACAGAATGATCGTTTCTGACATCGAGCGCTTCAAACACTTGAACCGAATTCGAGTTTCCGACTGACGCTGATGCGGCGGGTCAGCCGCCATCCAGCTGCAGGCGTTTTGCCCAACACGGGCTAGCGAGCCCTCGCCCCGATTCGGACATCGGGGCTAGAGCAGCCGCTCCCACTACGCACACCAAGACTCAATCGACATCGAGGCCGCGACAATGATCAGACTGGAAAACATCAGCAAAACCTACCAGACCGACAAGGTGGAAACCCTGGCGCTGAAGAACATCAACCTGCACGTCAGAAAGGGCGAGTTTCTCTCCATCATGGGGCCGAGTGGCTGCGGCAAGAGCACCCTGCTCAACGTCATCGGACTGCTCGACCAGCCCGGTACCGGCACGATCAGCGTGGATGGTGCGCCGGTCAAATCCTATCGCGACCGGGACGTGGCCAGGCTGCGCAACCAGACCTTCGGCTTCATCTTCCAGAGCTTTCATCTGATCAATGACTTGCATGTGATCGATAACGTCGAGCTGCCGCTGCTGTATCGCAAGGTGTCCGCAGCGGAGCGCCGCCGCCGCGCCAGGGAAGCCTTGGAAAAAGTCGGGCTGGGCGCGCGCATGGAGCACTATCCCAACCAACTCTCGGGCGGCCAGCAACAGCGCGTGGCGATCGCACGCGCCATGGTGGGCTGTCCACAGGTACTGCTGGCGGACGAGCCCACCGGCAATCTGGATAGCCAGATGGGCGCCGAAGTGATGGACCACTTGGTGGCGCTCAACCAGGAAGGCACCACGGTCGTCATGGTTACCCACGACGAACGCGAAGCCAGGCGCGGCAACCAGATCATCCGCGTGTTCGACGGCCAGCTGGTCGTCTGAGGAGTTCCCATGTTCAAGAATTATCTGATCACGGCCTACAAGGTGTACCTGCGACGCAAGTTGTTCACTGCGATCAATCTGCTGTGCATCACGCTGACGCTGATGGTGCTGCTGGTGGTGACCGCCCTGTTGCAGAATGCGTTTTTCCCCAGCGGCGTCGAAGGCAAGAGCGATCGTTTCCTGCAGATCACCACGTTGGTGGCACTGGGCGATGGCGGCAATTCCGTGAGCAGCAGCCCGCTCGGTTACAGAGTGATTGAAAAGTATCTGAAGCCGATGAAGTCGGTGCAGATGGTTGCGGCCGTCACCAGCCCGAGAACCGTGTCGGTTTATCAGGACGATCGGGTTACCGAACTGCAGCTGCGACGGGCCGAAGCGGAGTACTGGAAGATCCTCGACTTCAATGTTCTGGATGGCCGAGTGCCGTCTATCGAAGACGTGGCGCAGGGGCGATTCGTCGCCGTGGTCAATGTCTCCTCGGCCGAGAAATTATTTCCCGGTGCGCAGGCTGTAGGTCAGAGTCTGAATGTCGGCGGTCAGAATTTCGAGATTATCGGTATGGTCGAAGACGAGATGCAGCTCAACGCCTATTCCGATATCTGGGTGCCGATCAGCACCGATCCATCCACGGAATATCGCAGCCAGATGTTCGGTGATTTCTTCGCGTTGCTGCTGGCCAGGAGCGCGGCCGACCTGCCGCAAATTCAGGATGAGGTAGCCGAGATCGCGAGGCACATCCAGTTTGACGATCCCGATGAATGGACCCAGGCATTCATGTGGGCCGACAGCAAGCTCGACTTTTTTGCGCGCGGGCTGTTCGGCAACGAGCAAGTACCGGATTCCGGAGCGGGCATGCTGCTCGTGGTCATTGCCGTGATGATGACCCTGTTCATGCTGTTGCCAGCGTTGAATCTGGTCAATCTCAATACCGGTCGCATCCTGGAGCGCAGTTCCGAGATCGGCGTGCGCAAAGCGTTCGGTGCATCCAGCAGCACACTGGTGATCCAGTTCATCGTTGAAAACGTCGTGTTGTGTCTGTTTGGTGGATTGCTCGGTCTGATCGCCGCCAAGGGCACGCTGGTCTGGTTGGAGCATTCGGGTCTGATCCCCTACTTGAGAGTGGAGATCAATCTGGCGGTCTTTGCCTGCGGCCTGGTGATCACGCTGATATTTGGCCTGCTGTCTGGAGTGATTCCGGCGTGGAAGATGTCCAGGCTGCACCCCGTCCAAGCCCTTAAAGGAGCCGCCTGATGTTTCGTCATCTGCTCAAGCCGCTGTGGAAACGCAAGTCCAGAAACCTGATGCTGACGTTGGAAATCCTGCTTGCCTTCATCGTGGTATTCGCCATCGCTGCAGCAGCCGCACGCTACTACCAACTCTATCGCCTGCCGATTGGATTCAATTACGAGTCGGTCTGGTCGGTGCAACTGCAGCGGCCCGAGGCACGCGGCACTGGTGACGATGCCGCGCTCTATGACAAGTTCAAATACGGCCTGCAGGCCTTGCCTGAAGTCGAGCAGGTGGCATTCTCCAACTACTCGCCTTACGAACGCTCGACCTGGGTCACCGGGTTTTCGCTGCCGGAGGGCGGCAACTCGACCCCAAGCCACTTGATGCAGGTCAGCGATGACTTCTTCGACACGGTAGGCATGTCGGTGCAGCGCGGACGATGGTTCTCCAGCATCGACGAAGGTGCGACGGAACTGCCGGTAGTGGTCAATCGCCGTTTTGCCGAAGCGATGTTTCCCGGGCAGGATGCCGTCGGCAAAACCATCACCGATGGCGAGCCCGGCAGCAAGGATCAGAGGTTGCTGAAAATCACCGGCGTAATCGAGGAATTCCGCAACCAGGGTGAATTCATGGCGCCGGTCAATTTTGCGCTGACCCGGACAGTACCCGGCGCGCCCCGCTCCGATCTGCGCACGCTGCTGCTCAAGGTCAAACCGGGTACCGAGCGCATCTTCGAGGCCAGGCTCAGCGAACGGCTGAAGTTGATCCGCAACGACATGTCCTATCGGATCTCTCCGCTTGGCGATCTGCGCAAGTCGATGCTGAGCGAATCGACGATCCCATTGGTGGTGCTGTCGGTGATTGCAGGTTTCCTGTTGCTGATGGTCGCATTTGGCCTGTTTGGCGTGCTGTGGCAGAACACCACGCGCCGCATTCCCGAGATCGGCATGCGCCGCGCGGCGGGTGCCACCTCGGCAAACATCTATCGACAGATCATCGCAGAGCAGCTGTTGATCAGTTCGTTGGCGATGGTGGTGGGCTTGATTCTGCTGGTGCAACTGCCGATTACCGGCGTGTTCGGTGACAACCTCAACTGGCCGCTATTCTCGATCGCTGCGCTGGAATCAGTATCAATCATGGCGCTGGTGTCGGTGCTCTGCGCTCTCTATCCTGCGTGGCGTGCCAGCCGTCTCAGCCCGACCGAAGCTTTGCATTACGAGTAACTGCAGGCGCGTGGCCTGAGCGAATGCTCGTCGCTCAGGCGTGGGGTGTATGGATCTCAACAGCGGAGCTGTTCATCCCACTGTTTGGCATCATTGAAAAAGGGAGGGGCGCTCACCCTTCTACGCGTTGCACAACTGTCCCAAGGCACGGCGCATTGACAACCTGATGGAATCTCCCCGAAAACCCTGCGTATTGGTCGTCGACGACGACAGCTCAGTGCAAATCTCGTTGGCTCTGCTGCTCAAGCAGTCGGGCTTCGACGTGTTGACACACGGCGATCCGATGCAGGTCTTGCCGCTGCTCGCGACGCAGCCGGTTGACCTGGTTTTGCAGGACATGAATTTTTCGCAGCGGACCAGCGGAGAAGAGGGTCTGGCACTGCTTGCGCGCATCAAGGACCAGCACCCCGCCCTGCCGGTGCTGCTGATGACGGCCTGGGGATCCATCGCCCTGGCGGTCAAAGGGGTCAAAGTCGGAGCGGCGGATTTCTTTACCAAGCCGTGGCAAAACGCACAGCTCATCGAGTTGATCAAGACCACGCTGGAGTTGGCACAGCCACGCTCGCCCGCGCGGCCCGACCGCCAGGCGCTGGACCGCGAATTCGATTTCACCGGGATCGTCGGCGAACACCCGGATCTGTTGAAGGTGTTGTCGACCGTGGGTCGGGTCGCCAAGACCAGAGCGCCGGTGCTGATCCTCGGCGAAAGCGGTACCGGAAAGGAACTGATCGCCGACGCGATCCATCGCAACAGTCCGCGTGCTGGCAAGCCGGCGGTCAAGATCAATATGGGAGCGATCACCTCCTCGTTGTTCGAGAGCGAAATGTTCGGGCATGTGCGTGGCGCATTCACCGACGCCAAGGTCGATCGCAAGGGGCATGTCGCCAGCGCTCATGGCAGCACGTTGTTCCTGGATGAGATCGGTGAGTTGAATCGATCGGACCAGGTGAAACTGTTGCGTGTATTGCAGGACCACAGTTACCGGCCGGTGGGCGCCAGCAGCCCGGCACAGGCCGATATTCGCGTCGTGTCGGCAACCAATCGCGAACTGGCGGAGCTGGTTGCCGCCGGGGAATTTCGCGAGGACCTGTTCTACCGCTTGAAGCTGATCACGCTGCGGCTGCCCGCGCTGCGCGAACGGCGTAGCGACATTCCATTGATTGCCACCCAATTGATTGCCGATCTGGCCGCCGAATATGGGCTGGGCGAAGTAACGATCACAGCCGCGGCGCGCGAATGGCTGGCGGCACAACCCTGGCCCGGCAATATTCGCCAGTTGAAGCAGGTGCTGGAGCGCACTCTATTGCTGGTTGGCAAGCGCGTGCTCGACCAAGCCGACTTCCTCGACGCAGAGTTCGGAGAGGCAGATGCCAGCAAGCCGGGCATCGGTGTCGACGGCATGACGCTGGAGCAAGTTGAACGGCACATGATCGAGAAGGCGCTGGAACAACACAATCGCAATATTTCTCGCGTGGCAAAGGCTTTGGGGCTCAGCCGGGCTGCCTTGTATCGACGATTGGAAAAGTATGGCCTGGCCAGCGGCAACGAGGAGACGCCGTGAGCTTGCGCAGTCGGATGACGGCGTACTTGATTGTCTTGCATGCGGCGTTTTTCTCGCTGACGCTGTTCCTGTTTCACCAACGACCGGTCATCGTCGTCGTCGTGGAAGTGTTCCTGCTCTTGAGTCTGGCAGTGGGAATCGTACTCATCGGCCGCGCCCTGCAGCCGCTTGACTATGCCCGGCGATTTCACGAATTGCTACAAGACCAGAACTACGCCGCCCGGCTGCAGCAGGCGCCCAGCGATGAGCTGGCCGGCATCGTGAGCCTGTACAACGGCATGCTCGACGCGCTATACCAAGAGCGCCTCAAACTCGGCGAGCAGCGTGGATTCCTCGCCCGACTGCTCGAAGCCACACCCAGTGCCGTGGTGGCGTTCGATTTTGATGGCCGCATGAGTCTGCTCAACGCCAGCGCGATCTCGTTGCTTGGCTTGGCGAATCCAGAAGGCAAACTATTGAATGACTGGCTCCAGGGCCAGGGCTCGTTCGTTGACACCGTGGATGCGAGTGGTCGCAGGCGCAGTCTGGACATGATCAGTCAACTCGACGCACTGCCTTTGGGCGAAAGCAAGCTGCTCACCGATACCGACGGTCGACGCTACCGCTGTCAGCGCAACCACTTCTTCGATCGCGGCTTCGCCCGCCATTTTCTACTGATCGAAGAAATGACCCAGGAACTGGAAAGCTCAGAGAAATCGACTTACGAAAAACTGGTGCGGGTGCTGGCCCACGAGGTAAACAACACCGTGGCAGCAACCGGATCGGTGCTCGACTCGCTGTTGTTCTACCAGCCGCAGCTTACCGAAACTGACAGCGTCGACTTCACCACTGCCATCGAAGCCGTGAAACGACGTAACGCGAGTCTGGGTGAGTTCATCGAGCGCTTCAGCCGCGTCGTAAAGATGCCCGCGGCAGAACCGCGACCCACCATCGTGCGTGAAGTGATGGAAGACATTCTGCATCTGTATCGCGAGCAATGCCGCGTTCGCGGGATACGCATCGAGTGGACTCGCTGCGATGCGATACCGGCGCAGGAACTGGATCGCAACCTGATGGAGCAGGCGTTGCTGAACATTGTAAAGAATGCGATGGAGGCGGTGGATGCTACCCATCAAGAAACCGGAAACAACGGCGGATACATTCACCTCGAACTCGCCCAGGAACACGGCCGCGTCAGACTGTCCGTGATCGACTCCGGAG
>JANMSL010000344.1:0-2696 GCA_031389245.1 Lysobacterales bacterium
ACGGGAATGCCATAGTCGACGAGGTTGGCCGGGGTGGTCTGTGCAGCAACGAGGGGGAAGAAGAGGATCATGTTGGCGCTCCGTGATTTGGTGTGCTGGTAATGTACTACACCGCGCACGATTCACCATATGCCATTGGTCACCTTCGACGAAAACTGCCACAGAGATTATTAGTTCTGTATATATAACCGTTACTTACGATCTTTTTCTCGAGCGATGTATAGGTCGATCTGTTGTTCCAGGATCGGCAACGGCACCGAACCCAATGACAAAACGACATCATGGAAGCGACGAAGATCGAATCGCGCGCCCAGTTTCTGCTCGGTTCGGGTGCGCAGTTCGCGGATCTTCAGCTCGCCTAACTTGTACGACAACGCCTGACCTGGCCAGCTGATGTAGCGGTCCACTTCGGTCGTTATCTCGTGTTCGCTCAGTGCAGTATTATCCCGCAACAGCGCGAGCGCCTGGTCTCGCGTCCAGCCCTTGGTATGCATGCCGGTATCCACCACCAGACGCACCGCCCGCCACATCTCGTAAGTGAGGCGACCAAAGTGTTCATAAGGCGTTTCGTATACGCCCATTTCCACGCCCAGGTGCTCGGCATACAGTGCCCACCCTTCACCGAATGCCGAGATGTAACTGTAGCGTCGAAACGGCGGCTGCTCGCCCTGCTCATTGGCCAGCGCGCCCTGCAGATGATGGCCGGGAACCGCCTCATGCAGGGTCAGCGCCGGAAGCGCATACAAGGGCCGCGCCTCCAGCTTCCAGGTATTGACCCAGTAGAAGCCTGCTTCCTTGCCGCCCTCTGGCGCAGGGCTGTAACGGCCCGTCGTGTAATAAGGCGCGATCGCCTCCGGCACTGGCGCCACGCCATACGACAGTCGCGGCAATTGCGTGAAGTATCTGGGCAGCATGCCGTCGATGCGTTTGGCGATGTAGCTGGCGTGCATCAGCAACTCGCGCGGTGTTTTCGCGTAGAACTGCGGATCAGTGCGCAGGAAGTGCAGAAAAGCGGCAAAGTCGCCGTCAAATTTTGCCTCGCGCATAACCGCTTCCATCTCGGCACGAATGCGTGCAACTTCGCGCAAGCCGGTCTGATGAATCGCCTCCGGTGTGGCATCGAGTGTGGTGAACTCACGAACCTGCTGGCGATAGTAAGCCTTGCCATTGGGCAGCGCGTACGCGGCGATTGAAGCACGTGCGCCTGGCTGATATTCACCGACGAAAAACTTGAGCAATCGCGCGTACGCTGGATTCACGTTTTCACGAATTACCCGCACGGCTTCGTTGCGCAACTCGACCGCGGTAGCGTCGGCGATCGACAGCGGCATCGATTTGAACGGCATATAGAAAGGATTGGTGTGGACATCTGCATGCTCAGCCAGCGCACGGATCGGCGCTTCGCGGCCCTGAAGCACGATTGACGGCAGCGTCATACCGCGACGCAGCCCCGCGCCCAGAAGCGCGATGTGTTCATCAAAATAGACTGGCACCGCAGCCAGTCGTTTCAGATAATTGCGATAGTCCTGCTCCGTGGCGAACGGATGTGCCTTGGCCAGCATCGGCAGATCAGCGTAAAAACTGGAGTCCGAGTTCATCGGCATCAGATAGGAACGCAGCTTCAGCGCGGCGATACTGTTGTCGATCTGCTCGGCAAGAATCAGGTAATTGACACGATTTTCTGCGCTCAACGACTCGAGCTGGAAATCGCCCAGTTCGCTGCGCAAATGGGTCAACCAGACCAGGCGCGCGTTCTGGCTGGCAACGTCGACGTGACCCAGCAGATGATCGTATTCATGGACACCCACGGCGGTCGCAAGCTGCGGATACTCTTTCAGTCTCCACTGCCATTCGCGTTCGTACAATAATTTGAAGGCGTCGTCAGCTGTGCCCGCCGTGGCAGATGTGACGATCTGAATTGAAAGCAGCAAGCACATCCACAGCAGTCGACGCATACCGACACTCCTCGTTGAGCATGAAGCGTAGCAACACTGAGCCCATGAAGAGCGCTGCGCAGCACAAAGCACGATGCATTGCTGCAGGTCGCGGCCGGCGTCGCTCACACGTTAAGCTTGATCGCGCATGACTACCTCCTTCCGCCGCTTCGCGATTTTCTACTTCTGCTATTACGCGGCACTCGGCGCCTATACGCCCTACATCGGTCGCTGGGTCGACGCGCTCGGCCATGGTGGCTACGTGGTCGGTGGCATGCTCGGTATCTGGTATGGCAGCCGCATTATCGGCCCACCATTGTGGAGCGCGTTGGTACAGCGCAGCGTGCAGCCGGGACGCTGGTTCGTAGCCGGGTCAGCGCTCACCCTGCTGTGTTTCGCCGGGTTCACGCTGACTACCACGACACTGCAGCTGTTTACGGTCATGGCGTTGTTCGGGCTGTTCTACAACGCCGTGATGCCCCAATTCGAGGCGATGACCCTGGTGGCATTGGGAACGCGCAGCGCTGACTACGGCCGCATCCGACTGTGGGGCTCAGTGGGTTTTCTGGTGGTTGCGGCGAGCTATGGCTGGCTACTGGATTTCTGGGGTAGCGAGCATTTCCCACTGATCACGCTGCCGCTGTTTGGGCTTATGGTTTTCGCAGCGTGGCCGCACCGCAACGATGTACCGCCCGAGTACCAGATCCAGATCGGCGATTCGGGTCACCTTTGGAACCGGCCCGGCGTGCGTCGTTTCCTGCT
>JANMSL010000367.1:0-3302 GCA_031389245.1 Lysobacterales bacterium
CTCCGGGCGGTTTGCCGCCGCCGGGACGCGCGCCGCTGCCCGGTGGGCGTGGTCCGTTGCTGGTAGGCGCGCGATTGCCGTCCATGCCCTCCTGGCCGGGGTAATAGGTGAGGAAGTTCGACGCTTCCAAAGCCTGGCCGGGTGCCGGTCCACGGCGACCGGGACCGGCATAGCCGCCGCCGGCCTTGCCCGCGTATCCACCCGGCTTGCCGCCACCTGGTTTGCGTCCTTTTCCGCCGGGACCACCAGGCCGCTTGCGTTGACCGGGACGCGCATCATCGTCGCGCACGCGATCGAATGCGCGCAGTTCGCGCGCCTCATCTGCGGTGCCACTGCTCCAACCGGCGCCGCGTGGTTTGTCTGGGCGGTACTCATTCGCAGCCTTGGTCGCCTTGCGCACGCCGATCACGCCCTGCAATGTCAGCGTGTCGGGCAGATTGCCCAGACCGCAGGATTCGCGCAACGACTGGATCTGTTCGACCTCCAGCAAACGGTAATGACCGCGGCGCAACTCGCGCGGAAGTTCGATCAGGCCATAGCGAATGCGCTTCAGACGTGCCACCTGCATGCCCAACGATTCCCACATGCGACGCACTTCGCGATTGCGGCCTTCCTTGAGCACAACGCGGAACCAGCTGTGATTTTCGCCCATGGAGATCACATGGATCTCATCGAAGTGTGCGGGGCCGTCTTCGAGCATCACACTTTTGCGCAGTTGCTCGAGGTGATCTTCAGTGACCTGGCCATGGATGCGGCACACGTACTCCCGCTCCAGTTCGCGCGAAGGATGCATCATCGCGTGTGCCAGCTCGCCGTCCGTGGTGAGCAGCAGCAATCCGGTAGTGTTCATATCGAGCCGACCGATGGCGATCCAGCGCGAGCCCTTCAGGCGTGGCAAGCGCTCGAACACGGTGCGCCGACCTTCTGGATCTTCAGTCGTGGTCAGTTCGCCTTCTGGCTTGTGATAGACCAGCGCCTGGATTTCTTCCGCTGGCGTCGGTATCGCGAGAAAAGCCTTGCCGTCGAGTTCGACGCGATCGCCGTTGCGCAGGCTGGACCCGATCTCGGCGACGTTGCCATTGACCCGAATCTCGCCAGCGACGATGCGCTCTTCGATCACCCGACGTGAGCCCAGGCCGGCTTGAGCCAGCACCTTCTGCAGTCGCTCCTCGACTACCGGGCCGACTTGCTTGGCCTCGCGGTTGAGCGAGAGTTTGCGGCGCTGGGGTTGTTCGGTTTTCATGAATTGTCCTCCGAGGACGGGGGCGTGAATTCGCCCTCGGCAACGTTTGCTTCAATGGATTCGTGTGGGATTTGTGCAACTTCGATGACCGCTTCGACACTGGAAATTTCGTCGGCCTCAAGCAGCGTTTCGATTTCGTCATCATCTGACTGGAAATCTGGCTCGCTGTGCGCGGCGAAGCGGACAGCATGTGGGCGATTTGCCGGTAGCGCATCGGGATTCGCGTCGGCACCCGCCTGTGTATCAACATCGGTCCCGGTATCAGACTCTGTGTTTCCACTGTCATCATCCGCAGTCGCTTCGCTTTTGGCCGAAACCGTTGGCCCAAATCTATCGAGTTCGAGCTGCGGTTCGAATTCGGAAAGGTCACGCAATTCCGCCAGCGGTGGCAGCTGATCGAGACTCTTCAGACCGAAGTAGTCGAGAAACTGACGTGTAGTACCAAACAGCGCGGGCTTGCCGGGCACGTCGCGATGTCCGAGCACGCGTATCCATTCGCGCTCTTCCAGTGTCTTGACCATATTGGACGAAACCGCGACACCGCGAATCTGCTCGATTTCTGCGCGCGTTACCGGCTGGCGGTATGCGATCAGGGCCAGGGTTTCGAGCAACGCGCGGGTGTATTTGCTCTGGCGCTCGGTCCACAAGCGCGACACCCAGGGCTGCACGTCTGGTTGAATCTGGAATCTCCAGCCGCTGGCAACTTCAACCAACGCGACGCCGCGTTCGGCGTAGTCAGATTGCAGCAGCTCGATCGCCGCGTGAATGCTGTCCACCCCCGGCGGATTTTCCTCGCCGAACAGCTCATTGAGCTGAACCAGAGTCTGTGGGCTGGAGGCCGCCATGACCGCGGCTTCGATGACACGTTTGAGTTGTTCTATTTCCATGGGCCCATACTTGAACATTTTGCCTGCTTGCACTCTTACTTTCTTGAACGGAAGGCTTGCTTGAACAGAGGAGCTGATTGAACAGACGTGCTGATTGAACGGACGGACTGCTTGAACAGAAGTGGTGCTGGAACTTCGGGGCGACTCAGGACGCTTCGCGGACTGCAAGTGTCTTCACATAGATGGGACCGAGTGCCTGGTTCTGCACGATCTCGATCAGGTTTTCCTTGGCAAGTTCTAGGATCGCAAGGAAGCTGACGACCACCCCAAGGCGGCCTTCTTCCAGCGTGAACAACGCTTCAAAAGCATGGAACTGGGCATCCATCAGCAGATTGAGCACATCGCTCATGCGCGCACGTACCGACAGCGTCTCGCGCTTGATATTGTGTTGACTGAACAGATCTGCGCGCTTCAGCACATCTTTCAGTGCCAGCAGCAGCTCGCTCATTTCCACCGGTGGTGGCAGACGCACAACGTTGCGCTCGCCTGGGTCCGCGTGCGCCGGGTAAAAGTCACGATCCTGGCGCGGCAGCGTGTCGATGTCCTCGGCAGCCTTTTTGTAACGCTCGTATTCCTGCAGGCGACGGATCAGATCCGCGCGCGGATCCTCTTCCAAGTGCTCGGCGCCGGGTGGTCGTGGCAGCAGCAGGCGTGATTTGATTTCGGCCAGGATTGCTGCCATCACCAGATACTCGGCGGCCAGCTCCAGTTTCATGTTCTGCATCATATCGATGTAGTCAATGTACTGACGCGTGATCTCGGCAATTGGAATTTCCAGAATGTCCAGATTCTGGCGTCGAATCAGGTACAGCAACAAGTCGAGCGGGCCCTCGAACGACTCCAGAATGACTTCCAGCGCATCCGGCGGGATGTACAGATCCTGCGGCATTTGCAGCACCGGCTGCCCGCGGACGATCGCAAGCGGCATCTCCTGCTGCTGGGGCAGCAAGGGAAACGGCACCACGTTGTTGGGCAATTCAGCGGCTTCGCTGTTCATCAGGATCGATCGATGGATCTGGAGGACATTTTCTATGTGTTCTTCCTGTGCGGTATCGCGCAGGGAATGGATCGAAGAGTCGGATCAACAATAAGGAAGGTCTGAATAAGTCACTACTTTGTCTTCGCCAAACTGCCTATTGCTTGCCAAACCCCCAAAAACCTGCGGTTTTTCG
>JANMSL010000389.1:0-3930 GCA_031389245.1 Lysobacterales bacterium
GGCGCGCTACGGTGGTGGAATCGCGATCCTAGGCGAGGGCGGAAGCTTCGATTCGGCGCACGTCTACATCTATACAACGGACCCGTTGCGTCCCGTGCGAGTGCACGGCAACACGGCGTCGCAGGGCGGTGGGGGCATCTATTTGAAGCCGGACAGCGAGAGCGTCCCGGGTGGCATTTCGAGCGCGTATGTGAGCGCCTTCAACTTCCGCATCGATGGCAATACGGCGCCGCAGGGAGCGGCCGTGTATGGAGATTTCTCTTCCTCCGTCGGCTATTCCGCTAGCGCCAGTGTCTATCTCAATCTCGGGCTGGTCGGCGTCGCCTGCGCTGCGGGCATCCCTTGCAACACCATCGACGGCAACATCGCCCAGAACAGCAATGGCAGCGCCACGACCGGGGCAGCGATCCTGATCGAGGAAGAAGGCACGCTGTTCGCCAGGGACTTCCAGATGCGCGGCAACAGCGGTGGCCAGGTAATTCGACTGCTCGGCGAAGGCAGTATCAGTGACTACGAAGGCCTGCTCGTCACCTGCCTGATTGCCGACAACATCGTCAGCGGCCATCTGCTGCTCGCCAACGGCGAAGCGGACTTGCAGATCGAGAGCTGCACCATTGCGAACAACGTCATCGCCGCACCGCGCGTGATCGATGCATCCGACAACTTGATCATTCGGCGCAGCATAATCGACCAACCCGGCAAGACCTCGGTCGCCGTCGGTGGATCGCGCACCATCGAATATGTTCTGGCCAGCGAGCGTTTGTCGCTGGATGGCGGTAAAGGTACCACCGTGGTCGAAGCCACTCCGCGCTTCATCGATCCGGGCGCGGGCGACTATCACCTGCGCGCTGGATCGCCCGCCATCGACTTTGCTCCTGCTCTTGCCGGTGATGATCGCGATTTGGATGGTTTGCCGCGCGACTTCGATCTGCCCATCCACTTCAATCGCACTGGCGTGCGTGATCTCGGCACCTACGAACGCCAGGCTCTGCAGCCACTGGTGCTCAACGACAAATTTGATACGAATGATCGCCTCTGGGATGTAGGCATCCCCGGCATTTCCGGGCGTGACCCGGCACAGAACATTTCTGGTGCCCCAGGTTCGGGCTCGATGGCGATCGACTTCGTCAATCCAATCGGCTCATTCGTCAGAAGAATCAACGTCCGCCAACAATGCATTCATCTCCCGGGCCCGGGCACCTACTACTTGAACGGTTATGGCCACACCGTGCCGGGCAGCGCCGTACAGTCCCAATCGGCGATTTTGTACTGGCAGTTCAGTCGCAACGGCAACGAGGCTTGTTCCAATATCGGCGACGTCGACATGTTTGGAGAATTCGTCGTCGGCAGCGGCCCCGCTTGGGGATTTCCCGACAACCCGCCGGGCATCGAGGTGACCGAGTCGATGTGGACCAGCAACAGCTCGATCAGTGTTGCCATGCTGGTTGAACTGTCTGGGACTTTGTTACCCGCCACCCACCTCAAGGCCTGGTTCGACGGCATCACCATGATTGTCAATGCACCGACCGAAGAGTTGTTTCTCGATGGCTTCGAGGGTACGCCCCCATGACCCAGCCAGAGAACGCACTCTTGTATCCCTGCGCATCGGCTCTGCGCGTCGCCATTGTCCTATTGACGCTCATCTTTGCTGGCCCGAATCGCGCGCAATACCAAGTCCAGAACGGCGGCTTCGCCAGTAACCTCTCGGGCTGGCAGGAGCTGCAATTACCAATAGCGCAGGCGGCGTGGTCGTCCGCTGATTCCAACAACACGGCCAATTCCGGGTCGGTGTTTGTGTTGAATTTCTCCACCGTTGCTGCCAATACCGTGGCCACGGTGTTGCGTCAATGTATCGCGCTGATCGGTCCCGGCCGCCATATAGCGATGGCTGCTGCGCTCACGCCATCCACGGCAGTTGCAGGGTCAATCACCGCACGACTCGTGATTCGCCCCAGCAGCGAATGCACCGGCAACGCGAGCGGCGTCGTCGCCATTGCGTTTCAAACTCCATCCTCTTTCTGGCAGCGTGACGTCGAGTACTTCGACGTGCCGATCGCAGCAAGCGGGTTGTACTCGGTAGAGGTTTTATTTGATGTGCATAAGATCCCGGCGGACGGCAGTTACGGCGGGTTCTTCGATGACATTGCCGTTGACTCCATCGTGCTCGACGATGGTTTTGAGTCTGGGCTCTTGCCATGAACGATCACCTCAACTGCCAGTCGCCGAAGAACGCCATCGGAACGCCTTCATGAAAACATGCCCACCTGCCAATCGACGTCTAGCCGCAAAGCTCGGCCGCCAAATCGCCAGCCTGGTGTTGCTCGCATGTGCATCCCAGGCCAACGCAACCCAGATCGATGTGCCGGGGCCAGTCGGCAGCGCACGCTTCGGCAGCGCCGTCACAGTGCTGCCCAACGGCAATCTGGTGATCACCGATCCGACCCGCATAGAAGGTAGCGCGGTTTATCTTTATAGCGCCGAGGGCGCGTTGATCAGCACCTTGACGGCGCAAAACAGCGGCAGCCTGCTCGGCAGTGGCGGTGTGGTCGTGTTGAGCAATGGCAACTACGTCATTGTCAGCCCAAACTGGGATAACGGCACATCAACCGACCTCGGCGCGGTGACTTGGGGCAATGCGAATTCCGGAGTGGCCGGTTTAGTCTCGGCAGCCAACTCGTTGATCGGCACTCAGGCGAACGACGAGGTCGGATTTCCCAGTGTCGCCGCCCTGACCAATGGCAACTATGTCATCGCCAGCGCGGACTGGGACAACGGCACCGTGGTCGATGTCGGTGCGCTGACCTGGGGTAATGGCAGCGTTGGCTCCAGCGGCGCGGTGACGACCAGCAACTCGTTGGTCGGTGCTACGGCCAACGATCGGATCGGCGTCGCTGGGGTAATTGCATTGAGCAACGGGCATTACGCAGCCCGGTGCCGATTCTGGGACAACGGCACCGTGGTCGACGCCGGTGCCGTGGTGTGGCTCAATGGCAACGCCACCAGCAGCGGTGCGATCTCGGTGACGAATGCGCTGGTCGGCACGCAAACGGGCGATAGTGTAGGTCTCGGCGCGTTCCTGGCGCTGAGCAACGGCAACTATGTCGTCAGCAGCACCTTGTGGGACGACGCAAGTACGGCGGATGTGGGCGCCATCACCTGGGGCAACGGCAGCATCGGAACCACGGGCATTGTTTCGGTGCAGAACTCGCTGATCGGTGGCCGTGCCTCGGATCAGGTCGGGATCGGCGACTATGGTCTGATCGCGCTGAGCAACGGAAACTATGTCGTGACCAGTCCGGCGTGGGACAGCGCATCGGCAGTCGACGTCGGTGCTGTGACCTGGGCCAATGGCAGTACCGCATCAACCGGCATCGTCTCCGCATCGAACTCCATCACCGGCAGCAAGGCTGGTGACGCCATCGGAAACCAGGGCGTCATCGCGGTAAAGAATGGCAACTATGTCATCTCCAGTTCGCGGTGGGACAACGGCAGTACCGCAGACGCCGGTGCGGCGACCTGGGTCACTGGTGCCGCTAGCAACAGTGGCGTCGTCTCGGTTGGCAATTCACTGGTGGGCACGCAAGCGTTTGATCAGGTCGCCGCATTAGGCTCGGCGTCGCTCACCAATGGCAACTACGTCGTCAACAGTTACGTATGGAGCAACGGCGCCACCGCCAATGTCGGTGCGGTCACCTGGGGCAATGGCGCAACGGGTCTGGTTGGCGCAGTTTCCGCCAGCAATTCACTCATCGGCACCGCGGTCCAGGACCTCGTCGGTAGCAGCTCCGTCCGACCTTTGCGCAACGGCAACTATTTGGTCTGCAGCAATGAATGGGACCACGGATCGATCGTCGACGCTGGCGCTGCGACTTGGGGCAATGGCAGTGTCGGCACCGTTGGCGTTGTGTCTACGGTCAACTCGCTGACTGG
>JANMSL010000397.1:0-3365 GCA_031389245.1 Lysobacterales bacterium
AGGTCGCCCGCGGCAATGGCGAGCAGGTATGACGGAATCGCCTGCGGCATATTGAATCGAAAGCCGTCGTGCCCGGTTGCGGCTGGGTCGTTGTTGGCGCTCATCACCACGCGAATGCCGGCGGGTGCAGTGATGCGTGCATCGTAGGTAAATCGTACGGCGGGCGTGTCCTGCAGCGGAACGAAACTGCGCGCATGGATCGCCTGCGCCTGGGAAAACATGAACGGCAATTTCTTGCCCAGCGTCTGCACCGGCGCAAGCCATTGCAGGCCCGAGGCGCTTGGCGACGTATAGTAGTAAACACGCACTTTGGGCGCCTGCTGCGACAATCGAATCGTCAACTGGCTACCGAACGCAGGATGCTTTGGCGCCAGCGCGAAGGGCGCCTGTTTCCAGTACCCCTGGCCATCGGATGCGAGCACACGCTCAATGGTCAGTTCACGCGTGTCCAGATCCAACGTGCGCGCTGCTGGCTTGAGCCAGTCCAGCTGCAGTTCGGCAAATCCGCTGAGGCGCTTGCGTTCGAAGTCTACGTCCAGATCGAGGAATACATGGCGAATGCGCACCTCATCGAGGTGAGCGAAGCTGTGTTCGTCGCGCGAAATTTCGGCGACAGCGGAGGCCGACAGGCCCAACCAAAGCATTGCGTGCAACACCGAAAGCCACCGCATGCGCTACCTCCCGTCCAGTTGTAGCCCCAGAGTGTAACGCTGCAGACGCATTCAACGCATGCCCAAGGAACCTCTGAACAAGTCACCACTTCGGCTTCACGACACAGCGTATTGTCTGCCACACCCCGGCTCTCAACAGCGCAGCTGGTCAAAACCTGCGGTTTTTCGCCCCCTGACTCAGGGGGCTCTTGCGGCTCCGAAGTTATTCAAAGGCAGGGGTGCGCGGCGAATCAGGCCTTAATGCCGGTATGGATGGCGACAATGCCGGCGCTGAGATTGCGGAAGTCAGCACGATCGAAACCGGCGTCCAGCATCAGCCGACGCAGCGCTTCCTGGTTCGGGTGCTTGCGGATCGACTCGGCCAGATAGCGATAGCTGCCGGCGTCGCCAGCGAACAGCTGGCCCAGGCGTGGCAGAATTTCGAAACTGTGTAAATCATAGAACGGCTTGAGCAGCGGTTCGGTGACTTCGGAAAACTCCAGCACCATGGCCTTGCCGCCGGGTTTCAGCACGCGATACATCTCGCGCAAGGCTGCGGACTTATCGGTCACATTGCGCAAGCCGAAGGCGATGGTGATGGCATGAAAATGCTGATCCGGAAACGGCAGTGACTCGGCATTCAGACGGACATAACGTACTGGCCCGACGACGCCGCGATCGGTGAGTCGGTCGCGGCCGACGCCGAGCATTTCGGCATTGATGTCTCCGATGACGACTTCGCCGTCACGTCCGACTCGATCGACCATCAGCGCCGCTATGTCGCCGGTGCCGCCAGCGAGATCGAGCACGCGATCGCCCAGGCGAACGCCGCTGGTGGCAACAAAGTGCCGCTTCCACAGCCGGTGCACACCAAAACTCATCAGGTCGTTCATCAGGTCGTACTTGCCGGCGACCGACGAAAACACCTCGCCAACCAGACGTGTCTTTTCGTCCGGCGCGACTTTGCGAAAACCGAAATCGACGTCGCTGGGATCGGGAGAGGTCATGCGCGTTGCCGAAGAGGACTGGCGCACATTGTAGACGATCCGTGGCAGCGGTCTGCGGCCGTGAACAGGCACTGCACCCTCATCGTTACGCGCGGCCTGGGGCCACTCCCTCAGTGGCTCCGACATTTCTTACGTGCCCGGCCTTGGCCAGCAAGTCCAGATACTTTTGCCAATACTCACCCTGATGCTTGCCAAAATCGTAAAGCGTTGTCCAGGAATAGAGGCCGGTGTTGTGCCCATCATCGAAGCTGATCTGTACCGCGTAATTGCCGACCGGATTGATGGCGTCGATGTTTACGCCTTCCTTGCCAAGCTGCAGTACTTCCTGTCCCGGTCCGTGCCCTTTCACTTCGGCACTGGGTGAATGCACGCGCAGGAACTCCGCGCTGAAACGGAAGGTTTCTTCGCTGTCGAAGCGCACTTCCAGCACGCGCGAGACACGATGCAGTTTGATGTCAACCGGCCACGGCGAAGTCATGCGCGGCTACTGCTTGATGCCGGGTTCGACGGCACTGATGTCTTCAAGCGCGGGCGCAGTTCCGGCTACTTCACACAGGGCCAGTGCATAGGGCTCATGCATGCTGATCGCCGAAACTTCTTCCAGACCGAACGCAGACGATTCGCGCAGCCACTCTGCGTGCGGGGAGATTTCCTGCAGGTTGAATCCATCGTTGTCGAAACCGAGCAGCTTGCCGATGTAGCACACTTCGCTCTCGGCCTCAGTATCGACGTAAACGCTGATGACCGGTGCCTGGCTGGAGGCATAAGTCAGCGCTTCACGGAAATCGTCCAACGGAAACTCGGCCAGCAGCTGCGGCTCGAGTTTGCGCAGTGCGATCGCGCGTTCCAGGAAACTGGCGTGCTGATCCGGGGCTTCCAGGCGTGTGACATCACGATAGCGCAGCACGAAGTAACCATCGAAGCCGATGTAGTCACCCAGCACCCACAGCAGGAATCGCTCCTTGCCTACGGCAGCGACATAACCGGTGAAGCTGCCCGGCTCCATCTGTTCGCGCCAGACCCGCACCAGCATGCGTGCGCGCATCGCCTCGCGCAGGCGGGCGGGTACAGACCTTGGGCGTAGTTCAACAATCTTGTTCATGTGCGCAGTTTAGCGGGGCCAGCTGGAGCGTGCATTCGAATGTGTTGCGGAACTCGTTCCGCGGCGCTTCACCTTTGATCGGCAGGGCAGCGGAGCGGGCTCCGTCGCACATAGGCCAGGGTCAAAGAATGTAGCGCGACAGATCGGGATTGCCGGCCACTTCGCCCAGCTCCAGATCCACCTGGGCGCGATTGATCAGCAGTTCCTCGCCGCCGCGTTCATCGGCGTCGAAGGAAACCTTCTCGAGCAGGCGCTCGAGCACCGTGCTCAATCGACGCGCGCCGATATTTTCCTGCGACTCGTTCAAGGCACAGGCAATCTCAGCCAGCCGTTCGATGCCAGAAGTATCGAAACGAATGTTTACGCCTTCGGTGCGCAGCAACGCTGCGTATTGCTTGGTCAGTGCCGCTTGAGGCTCGGCCAGGATGCGCTTGAAGTCCTCGACGTTCAACGCCTGAAATTCGACGCGAATCGGAAAGCGACCCTGCAATTCAGGAATCAGATCGCTGGGCTTGGCGACATGGAAAGCGCCAGAGGCAATGAAAAGCACGTGATCGGTTTTCACCGGGCCGTGCCGGGTGCTCACCGTCGATCCTTCCACCAGCG
>JANMSL010000460.1:0-3092 GCA_031389245.1 Lysobacterales bacterium
CGAAGAACTTCTAGGCCAATACACAGTAAATACATGCACCGTAATGATCAGTGGCCGTCGGGTCGTATTTGATCCGATCGCGACCTACGTGGTCGGCTCCTATGGACGCGTGGATGTCGTTGGCCCTGCCGCCAAGTTCAAACTGATTCGCGAGAAGGACGACGGTCATTGGAGCTTGGTGGACCTCTCCGACCCGCGGGTAGCCACCCCGCTTACCAAAGAAGTATTCGAGAAAATCCTGCTGGCCGCCATCGGCTAAGTCTCGTGGCCGCCACTGCGACTCCACCGTCGCTGCCGTTCATCTGGACTTGGTTCCAGGAATCCGCCAACGGACTGGGGCTGAGGGAATCGCAGATTGTGTCTGGCGCATTCACGCCATCGGATTCCGAGAAGCACCTGTTGGGACTGACGCACGACGAGATCCGCGTGCTTTTTCGCCAATACCTCCATGAACTCAATGAAGTTGCTTCGTTGACGATGATTGCTTCCACGGAAGCCTCGCTTCGCATCGATTTCGAGGCACGCGCCGCCAAACGTCACAAAGACAAGATCAGCCGTGAATTTCGCGATATCAGACGTCGCCGCGGGCGATGGATTCGACTGGATGAAGACATTCTTGAAACATGGACCACCGTCGGTGGGACGGCGAAATCAACTATCAGTGAATTTCGCGGGCTGTTGAATCTCAGGGATTGGCTTGCACACGGCCGGTACTGGGTTCCCAAACTAGGAAAGCAATATGACGCGCAGGGTGTTTTCTCGCTCACTGATCGCCTTCTGAGCAAGCTACCGATTCTCTCGACTGACGGGACGTAGGAGATCACCCCGCCGCAAGATAGGCACGCCCTTCGTTCACCACACGCACCCGGCCCACGGCGATCAAGGTCTCAAAGATCTGCGGCAAGCGCTTTTTCCAGGCACCGCGCCCGGCAAAACAAATTTCGATCTCAGCGCGCGTGAGCGGCACATGCGCGGCGGCGAGCACTTCAGCCACTGCTCGCACCTGCTCAGGCAGCGTCGTCGGCCACGCACGGCGCGCACCGGCCTTCGAGGCAACGGCGACTTCTTCGCCCGTGTCGATCTCAAGCTGCTCCGCCGCCCGCGTTTGCGGCCGGCCCGACGCCGGAATCTGGAACTCGGGCCGCAGCCAGCGGATCAGACCGCGCTTTTCCTCCGCCGCGCGCTCCGCATTGAGGGCGACCAGCCGCTCCAGCAGCGCTTCGTCTAGTGCCCGTTTCGCGTCCTCACACGCCGCGCCAGAAGAAGGCGCCGCATTGGCGTTCACCATCTCCAGCATCGACGCAAGATCGCCCCAGCCATAAGCATCGAGCAGCTCGCGGTCGAGCTCGTCGTGCAACGTCTTCAGCACCGCGACCAGCTCATGCTCGTGGATCAATTTCTCCTTCGCACTGAGCGCTTCGCCGCTCTTCAGCTTTTCGAGAACGTTGTACATGCCGGTCAGTGTGAGATCAGTATGCTGTGCCTGCTGACGCTTGCGGTGCGCGTCTATTTGTTCCGCAAGTTCGCGAATGCGGGCCTTAAGTTGGGGCTTGGCTTCCGGGAACGGGAAAGTCTCAAAGCAACGTGACTTGTTGTAGCGTGGATCATTGCCGACACCGAGCCTCCCACCCGCCGCGAGCGCCCAAACAACATGAACTTTGCTCGACAACACGCCCAGGGAATACGCGTCGTCGAGCCCGATTGCGATCAGCATGTTGTCCGGCAAGATCGACGCGTCTAGGAACTGGAACGTGCGGTGCTTCGCTGTCTCCACTGTTGCGACATAGCGCGATAAAGCAGCGAGCACTGGGCGAAGTTCCGTGCGTGGTTTGCCATGAAGCCACCAATAGCGCGCATAGCTAGCGCCGTCCTTGGTGTGTCCCTTCGCGTCACGCTCAGGCTTTACCCGTTCCAGCAACCACTGATAAACCTCTGGGAAGCGATTGCGTACTTCCTCATCCTTCAGTCCGAACAGATCAATGACCCGCACATTTCGAGGCCGGTCCGTGAGATCTCGGCCGTTGCGATATTCTCGAATATGCCGCTCAAGTCCCTGTATCCGACCAAATCCAAGCTGCGCGGCTTCCTCTGATGCAACGATAAAGCCAGCACCATGCAATTTCACTCCCGGAGAACTGATGTTCGCATTCCCTTGCAGCGGTCCGGCTGCTGCAACGTTCGCGCCGGTAGTCAGATCGGGGTGGATCACGCCCTGCTTGGCCACCAGCGTAACGTCGATCGCGCCATCGCCGCCGGGCGTTTCCGCCGCGGAGGTGAGCAGCGTACCCGCGCCGGTCTGCAGCGTACCGACCGTCATCGCGATCCGTACCGCCGCGCCGTTGGCACTGTCCACCCACGGGTGATCGGGAATCGCGAAGGCGAGTGACAGGGGAGGTTTGCCTCCCAGGTGCCGTTCCAGAACACGCCGGCTGAAGGTCTGGCGCAGGCTGTTGGTCGTGATCAGGCCGAAGCGTCGCAGCTTGCCGGCTCGCGTCAACTCTGCGGCTTGCTCCCACCAATGCATGACGAAGTCAGCGGATTCCGGAACCTCGGGCCAGGTTTTGCGCAGCGCTTCGGTGTATCCGTCGCCCAGCGCGGCACGCATCGATGCCGCGCCGATAAACGGGGGATTTCCAATCACGAAATCCGCCTGTGGCCACCCGGCTTTGCGCGGGTTGATGTATTTCTCGACGGGCGATCGGGCGGTCTCGTCGGGCACATCTTCTCCCGTGACGGGATGCTTCTTCATCGTTTTCCCGTTCCAGCGCGTGACCGGCACGCCACGCTCGTCGGTCACGTATTCCATACTGTCGTAGGCTAGAACAGCGTCGCGGCATTCGATGTTGTGAAAATCCTTAAGTACGGGCTGCGGCGGCATAACCTGGCCGCGCGTGCGGAAGTGCCACTGCAGGTAGCCGATCCACAGCACCATTTCGGCGATTTCGGCGGCACGCGGGTTGAGTTCGATGCCGAGCAACTGATGCGGATCGACCGATACGCCTTGCAATTCAAGCCGCCCTCGCGTGTCGCCGAGTTCGTCGAGTTGGTTGAGCACTTCTCCTTCGAGCCGCTTCAGATGTTCGAGCGTCACG
>JANMSL010000463.1:0-3752 GCA_031389245.1 Lysobacterales bacterium
GCCAGGCACTCGTATCGCCGGCAAACGCGGCGCGCGTGAACAGCGATTGCGGGCCGACTTCCTGGCCCACAGTCAATACTGCATAGGTATCGCCGACAATGGCAACTCCGGCACCCCCCGTACTCGCCGAACCCCAGTAAAACTTGAGCTGACCGCTGGGCATGCTGCTCACCGCGGCGTAGATGTCGACATCGAATCCCGGAACGGCGCCCTCGCTCTGACCCGATGTGCCGGTGACAAGATTGACGTAGAGACCTTCGGACGTTGCCGGCACTTCGAGGTTGATCTTTGGAAAACACAACTCAGTGGCATGCACATGTGTGCACAGCAGCATCGGCAGGCCAGCCAAGCATGCACCCAGGTGCCGGAGACGACGGAGGTTGTTAGGCACGGAGTACTCGGCAAGGAATTAAATGGGGTCAGGATTATCTTTGAGCGGCCACGCTCAAAATTGTACCCTGTGGCCAAAGACGAAGCGTCCGCGCACAGCGCGGACCCACAGTGCAACCGCTCTTGTCGGCCCGCCCTGCGGCCGGACGCTTTCGCAGGTTCACAACGCAGCGTAGGATAAGCCGCTCATGGCATAGCGTTTCCTGCTTTTTCGTGGTTTTTTTAGGAGCTTTGATGATCGATGCAATTTGCGACCGACGGTCAGTCGGGCCAACGGCGCGACTCGGTTCGTCGGCGTGACAGAATCTGCTGCTGCGAGCAGCGAGATCACCTCACTCCTGCTTGCCTGGAGCGATGGCGACCGCTCGGCGCTCGAGCGGCTGATGCCATTTGTCTATGATGAGCTGCGGCGGATCGCGCGCCGGCATATGCGTGGTGAATCCGCCGGCCATCCGCTGCAGACTACCGCTCTGGTCAACGAGGCCTATCTGCGCCTGGTGGAGCAGCGCAATGTGAGCTGGCAGAACCGCGCGCATTTCTTTGCGATCGCGGCACAGGCGATGCGGCGCATCCTGGTCGGCATCGCTCGGACGCGTGGTGCCGACAAGCGTGGCGCCAACATCCAGCCGGTGTCGCTGGACGAGGCGCTGCTGGTGCCCAACGACGAGCGTGCGGCGGAGCTTGTTGCGCTCGACGAAGCACTGACCGCACTGGCGTTGCTCGACGCGCGGCGCAGCCAAGTGGTCGAGCTACGCTATTTCGGTGGCTTGAGTGTCGAGGAAACGGCGAGCGTGCTTGGGGTCTCCGAGGAGACTGTGCATCGCGATTGGAAGCGCGCCAAAGCCTGGCTGCATGGTGAGCTCGCGGGCAGCACGGGAGGCGAGCCATGATCGGCGGCGCGGATCGACCTTGAGTGCGTCGCGGCCACCCGCGCGCTCCGCTGAAGTCCCATTCGGCGAAGTCACACCCGAGTTTTATCGGCGCGCCGAGGAGCTGCTCGATCGACTGCATGATCCGGCCACGGCGCCGCAGAACGAATCGCGTACCGCATGGCTAACGCGTGAAACTGCTGGCGATTCCCGGTTGCTGGCGCGCGTCGAGGCGCTGCTGCGCGCGCAGGAATCCGCTGGGACGTTTCTCGAAACCTGTGCCCTGGCCACGATTGCGCACGAGGCGAGTGCCCCCGTCGGGTTAATGGCAGCCGAACAGCTCATCGGAAATTTTCGCATCGTTTCGCTTTTGGCCAGCGGCGGCATGGGCGACGTTTATCTGGCCACGGATGAGCGACTCGGACGCGAGGTGGCGCTCAAGTTGCTGCCGGCGGCGCGCACTGCCGATACGCAACGCGTGCGCGCGTTCCGTCGCGAGGCGCGCACCGTATCGGCGCTGAATCATCCGGGTATCCTGACTGTCTACGAGTTGCTCGAGCACGACAGCCATACCTGTCTCGTGACCGAACGCGTGATCGGCCAGACGCTGCGCGAGCGGCTTGCAAGCGGAGCCCTGACCTGGGCGGACGCCGTTGAGATTGCCCGTCAGATCGCGGATGCACTGGCTGCGGCGCACGATGCGGGGGTCGTGCACTGCGACCTGAAGCCGGAAAACGTCATGCTGCGCACCGATGGGCGCGTGAAGATTCTGGATTTCGGTATCGCGCGACTGGTTGGCCCGTCGCGCCAGGAGCTGGCTACTTTGACCGGAGCGGGCGCAGATCCGGGCATGGTCATGGGCACGCCAGCGTACATGTCGCCCGAGCAGATTCGCGGGCTGGAACTCGATGGGCGCAGTGATCTGTTCTCGCTCGGGGTTTTGCTGTTCGAACTGCTCAGCCTGCGCCGACCCTTCACTGGGGATTCGATGGCGAGCACCATCTCGGCGATTCTCGAGCGTGAACCATCGCCACTCGGCGCAGTAAACGCAACGCTGCCGCCAGGCCTGAACGCGATCATCTTGCGACTGCTAGCCAAGGACCGCACGCAACGCTATGCCGGTGCGCGCGACCTGGCGCTCGATCTCGACTGCGTGCAACGCGGCGACGCAAATCTCCTTGCCGCCAACACGCCTCGTCGCCGCCCGAACCGACGTGTGCGGGCGCTTGCAGGGTGCTTGGCGCTGGCCGGTGTTGCAGTGTTTGGCTGGTTCGCAACGCGCGATGCACCGATCGCCAAGGTGCCTTCCCTCGCCACGCGCGTTTTGCTGGGTGAGATCGACAACGCAACTGACGAGGAAGTGTTCGATCGCACTCTCGGCCGGGCGCTCGCCGCGGCGCTGGAGCAGTCCCCGTCCATTGCGCTGTTTCCGCAGGAAACAGTTCGGCGCACTCTGGTTGCGATGGGACGAACTGAGCAATCGCCCGTCGTCGGTGACATCGCGCAGGCGATCTGCGAACGGCACGGCATCGGCGTGTTGGTGACCGGCTCGATCAGCGCGCTGGGCGACCGCTATGTGATCAGCCTTGAAGCGATTACCGCGGTAAGTGGCGAGGTGATTGCGCGCGAGCTGGAGCAGGCGGAACGGCGCGAGTCGGTGCTGGATGCGCTGGCGCGCGCGGCGCGCAAACTGCGCGCGCGGCTCGGTGAGACGCGCGAGTCGATCGCCCGCCACGATACGCCCGTGGCGCTGGCGACTACATCATCGCTGGAGGCTTGGCGTGCGTTCGCGCTGGGTTCGGATCGCAGTGCGGTTGGTGCTCACTACGAGGCGGTCCCGTTTTTCAAGCGCGCAATCCAGCTCGATCCCGAGTTCGCACAAGCGCACGCCGAGCTCGCTCAGTCCTATTACCATCAAGGCGACAACGCGACGGCGTCGCGATACGCCGAGCAAGCCTTCGCGCTGCGTGGAAATGTCAGTGAGCACGAGCGGCTGCACCTGGAGCAACTCTACAATCAGATGGTCCTGGGTGATCTGGAACGCACCAATGAAGTGTTGGAGGAATGGCGCGCGCTCTATCCGCGTGACTATATGCCCTTGTCGATGCTTGCGCAGAATTACAACATCACCGGTCAGCACGAACGCGGGCTGGAAGTGGCGATCGAGGCCACCCGTCTGTTGGCTGCCGACGTCGACCCGTACCTGAGCGAGGCCAACGCGCTGATCCTGCTCGGACGCTTCGGCGCTGCTCGCAGCACGTTGCAAGGCGCGGTCGGACGCGGGTTGATCTCGGTCGAGCTGCGCCGCGACCTGGCTCTGATCGACTGGCTCGAGGGCGACCCGCGCTCAATCGGGCCCCTGGTCGCCTAATACGTCGGCACCGCTTGGGAAGCGCCGCTGCTGAACTCGCATGCTGCGCTGGTAGCCGGCGCGGGCCAGCGCCGCCTCGAGCGCGAGCTGGTGGGCCGCGCCATCGAGCTGGCGCAACAGCC
>JANMSL010000490.1:0-29759 GCA_031389245.1 Lysobacterales bacterium
AAGGCGGGGTTTTTCATTTAACCAAGGCATCGCGGCTTGACCAGCTCCGCTGTTAAAAGCCGCCGCTCCTTGTACGGTAGGAGCGCACCCGGGCGCGAATGGATGCCGCCGAGTGTTTATCGCGGCCGGGTCCGCTCCTACTCACTCAAAGCAACGGCACCAGCATCAGCGCCACCAGATTGATGATCTTGATCAGCGGATTGACCGCGGGTCCGGCGGTGTCCTTGTACGGATCGCCCACGGTGTCGCCGGTGATGGCGGCTTTGTGCGCTTCCGATCCCTTGCCGCCGAAGTGACCATCTTCGATGTACTTCTTGGCGTTATCCCAGGCTCCGCCGCCGGTGGTCATCGAGATCGCCACGAAGATGCCGGTGATGATGGTGCCAATCAGCAGGCCGCCGAGCGCCTTTATGCCTGCGCCCGGGCCCATCAGCCAGTTCATGCCGAAGGCGACTACGACCGGCACCAGTACCGGCAGCAGTGAGGGAATGATCATTTCCTTGATTGCCGCCTTGGTCAGCATGTCGACTGCCACGCCGTATTCGGGCTTGGCAGTGCCTTCCATGATGCCGGGGATTTCGCGGAACTGTCGACGCACTTCAACTACCACCGAACCGGCAGCGCGACCAACAGCTTCCATCGCCATGGCACCGAACAGATACGGAATCAAACCGCCGAGAAACAGGCCGATGATGACCGCGGGGTCGGACAACGAGAACTCGACCAGCTTGCCGGCGGCTTCCAGGTTGTGCGTGTAATCGGCGAACAGCACCAGCGCGGCGAGGCCGGCCGATCCGATTGCATAGCCCTTGGTGACCGCCTTGGTGGTGTTGCCAACGGCGTCCAGCGGGTCGGTAATCGCACGCACTTCCTTGGGCATATCAGCCATTTCGGCAATGCCACCGGCGTTGTCAGTGATCGGGCCATAAGCGTCGAGCGCGACAATCATGCCGGTCATCGACAACATCGCCGTGGCGGCGATGGCGATGCCATACAGGCCAGCGAGCGTGTACGAGCCATAGATTGCGGCGCAGACGGCAATCACTGGCAGCGCGGTTGATTTCATCGACACACCAAGTCCCGCAATGATGTTGGTGCCATGGCCCGTGGTCGAGGCTTCAGCAATTTTTCGCACTGCCGAATACTGTGTACCGGTGTACAGCTCAGTGATCCACACAATGGCGCCGGTCAGCGCCAGGCCAATCAGCGTGCAGCCAAATATTGCGTTGGCTTTTTCGCCCATCATTTCCTGCGTGATCGGCCAAAAGGCGACGGCAGCAAGCACGGCGGACACGATCACACCGCGATAAAGGCCGGGCATGATGCCCTTGCCGTCTTTCGCCGAAACGAAGAAGGTGCCAATGATCGATGCGATGATCGAGACGCCGCCCAGCAACACCGGATACAGAATGGCAGTTGCCGAGTCGACGCCCACGGTGGCAAACATCAACGAACCCAGCAACATGGTCGCGACCAAAGTCACCGCATAGGTTTCAAACAGGTCTGCGGCCATACCGGCGCAGTCACCGACGTTGTCGCCGACGTTATCGGCGATCACGGCCGGGTTGCGCGGGTCGTCTTCGGGAATACCGGCTTCGACCTTGCCGACCAGGTCTGCACCGACATCTGCACCCTTGGTGAAGATGCCGCCGCCCAAACGCGCGAAGATCGAAATCAGCGAAGAGCCAAAGGCCAGACCGACCAGAGAGTGCAACGCCTCTTTCGATTCGATGCCGTTGTGGGTGAGGATCCAGTAGTAACCCGCAACGCCGAGCAGGCCCAGACCCACCACCAACATGCCGGTGATTGCGCCGCCGCGGAAGGCGACATTGAGCGCCGCACTCAGGCCGGAGCGTGCTGCCTCGGCCGTGCGCACGTTGGCGCGTACCGAGATGTTCATGCCGATATAGCCGGCCAGTCCGGAAAGTACCGCGCCGATGGCAAAACCCACCGCCGTTTGGACGCCCAGCAGCCAGAAAATCAGGCCGAACAACACCACGCCGACAATCGCAATGGTGCCGTATTGACGATTCAGATAGGCCTTCGCGCCGGCTTGAATAGCCGCTGCGATTTCCTGCATGCGCTCGTTTCCGGCAGGTTTTGCCAAAATCCAGCGGATCGACCAGGCGCCATAAACCAACGCCAGCAAGGCGCAGCCCATCGCGATCATAAGACCGTTTTCTAACAACATAGGATGACTCCCTCAAACCAAGTAATGACCGGCGGAACTGCCGGAAGCACAAAACCGCGCAATTCTAGGGGGTGATGCGCGAGTGGGCAATCGTACTGAGCGCAGCGAGGTCATCGTTTCGCTCCCGGCCATTGTGGACATCCCAGGCCCAAACCCCAGTTTTGGAGACAAATGAGCGCGCTGGGACGACAGGCACGGGCCGCCTCGGTGCTACTGCGCAGTTCGAGGCGTGAGTTCCTGAGTTTGGTTTCGCAAGGCCGAAAAACGGGTCCCGGCTGGTCAAGTTCGCGCTAACGCCAAGCGGTCGATTACAGAATCAGTATCGAAAATCCACACCCACCAGGAAATTCCGACCCGTGGCGTTGATGCCAGAACCGTGTTCGCGGTAGTTGTGGTCGGCAATATTGTCGACTCGGCCAAGCACATCGAAGCTGGGCGTAATCGCATAGCGTGCCGCGATGTCCCAACGCGTCCAGCCTGGGGTGCCATCCGGATTGATGCGCGGATCGGTGACATCACGCGCGCTCAGGCGATCTTGACGCCCAGAACTCATGCCACCGAAGCTGACCAAGAGCGCATCGCTGAGTTGCCAATCGACCAGCAAGTCAAACGTCAGCGGCGCGATACGGTCGCCGTCGCTGGTAACCCCAGCCAAGGTTTCAGTTCCGCGCGTCAGGTTGATCGCGGCGCGCGTCGAGATGGCATCGTTGATCTGCCAGTGCGTGCCAAGCTCGACGCCGTAGCTCCTGGCCCGTGCTGCATTCTGATTCTGCACCACGAGTCGTCCACTGGGCGTTACCGCGCCGGTCAGCGCCGAAACGATCTTGTCGGTGAATCGACTTTCCCAGATAAACGCTTCGACCCCGAAGCTGCCAGTGTCGTGCTTGATGCCGATATCGGTGCCGATGATGCGTTCGGGTCCGAGATCAGGATTCGGAATCGAAAAGCGGTTGCCGGGACGGTCACCGAACACGCCCAGATCGAAAACGTTGGGCGCACGAAAGCCGCGACCGATGTTGGCGACAAGGCGCGTGTCATTGGTCAGCGCATAGCTGGCACCGATGTTTCCGCTGAACGCGTTCGGCGCGACGCGGACAGGCAGCGTGGTACCCGATGCCGGCAGTTGTACCTCGAAATCGCTGTAGCGTCCGCTCAGCACCACGTCCCAGTGTTCATTGATGCGCCAGTCGTCGATGGCATACAGCGCAATACTGCGTTCGGTTGCCCCATTGGGAAATCGCGGTGCTGCAGTGGTCTGCGCGCCGCTATTGATGTTGGTGTTGACCCGGCTGGAGTTCACCTTGTCGTCGTAATACTCGGCGCCGACACTGAAGCCGTGTACCTCGTCGTCAACGCGGCTCAGCGTGAACGAAGCGCCATTGAGTCGATCACGATTGCGCTCTCTCGCCTCGCTTGACGAACCGGTATTGCGCGTGCGCCGATCATCAATGATGTACTGGCTGCCGATCTGCCAATTGAGTCGATCGAAGCCGAGCAGGTCGACCTCGGTGCTGTGCGTGAACTGCGCGAACTGGCGTTCCTGCGGCTCGAACACCGCCACTGCAGCAGAAGCTGTGGTTTGGCCGAAGCCCGGCACCAATTCGTCATGGCGCGGTGTATTGGGTTGGCGCACTGTTTGCAAGTTCAGTCCGAAGCGGCCGACGTCGCCGGCGTCGAAGCCGACACGGGCGCTGCCGGCGAGGGAGCTGAAGTCGCTGTGCGGTCGTTGCTCGCCACTGCCGATACGGCGGCCATCGGTATCCACCGACGTCACCGCGATCTGCACCGCGAGCCGGTCCCAGCGCCAGGCATTGTGGACGTGGCCGAGCATCATGTCCTCGCCACTGTCGGCGCGCATGCGCACCGTGCCTTCAGACGTGTTCGGCGCCAGATCGAGCGGATCGCGACTGATCATATGCACCACGCCGCCCATCGCATCGCTGCCATAGAGCCCGGCCGAGGAGCCGCGCAGCAATTCAATGCGGTCCAGATTCTGCCCATCCACCAGTGAAAAATATTGGTTCGGTGCGTTGCGAAAGATGGCGCTGTTGAGACGAAATCCGTCGACCAGATGCAGCACTTCCGACCCCTTGGCGCCGCGCACAAACACGGCACTTTGACCGGGCGTGGTTTGCTGGACGAAGGCGCCGGGTTGGCCACGCAACGCTTCGATCGGCGTCAATGCATTCTGTTGCAGGCGTTCGGCGCCCACTATGGTGACCGGGGCGGCGATCTTGCTGGCATCCTCGGCCTGCAGCGTCGCCGTTACCTGCACCGTTGCCAGCTCCGCGGCTGCTTTCCTGCGCTTGGGCTTGGAAGCCTCGTCGCCGGTTGCTTCCTGTGCCAGCAACGGCGCCACCATGCCCAGTAGCGCGATGGCGATAGCGAGGCTAAGCGCTCGCCGGCTGGAGTTTCTTTTGCATACGGAGGCAAATGATGCCGTGCAGATACTCATAGTGAACGGTGTCCATCAGAGATTGGATGAGGTGCAGACCCAACCCGCCGATGCGCCGTTCACTGACCGGCGTCACGGTGTCGACTTCCTTCGGGGCCCGCGGATTGAAGTCCGCGGAACGGTAGCTGAGCCGAATGAAGAGAGCATCCGCCTCAAGGCTGAGCTCTACTTCGATCGGGTCAATATTGTGCGGGTCATGCAGCAGCAGGTTTCCGAGCAGCTCATCCAGCACTACCTGTACCGATCCCACCGCTGTTTCCGACACTGCGCGCGCGCTCAGCCAGCGCGCCAGACCCGCGTTCAAATGGCCGATCGCCGAGCGCCGCCGAAGTAGACGATAGGTGACCTGATTGGCACTGACTGAATTAGACATACCGGGTCCCTTGCCTGGGCGCCGCTGCCGCATCGACACGATAGCAAACGAATGACATCTGATGTAAACGTCACTGGGCAGCAAATCCGAACACTTGGGTCGCGCAGCAAGGGCAGTCCGAAATGGCCCGGGGTTTGCGCTGCGTGCCGCGGTCTGCGATGCCGGCCGCGGTGTCTGCTAGATTCGGGACTGTTCTCCGAGCGCCTCGCCTCCATGACCGAACAAAGTCAATTTGCCCTGCTTCGCCAGCGCCGCTTTCTGCCGTTCTTTCTTACTCAGGCCTTGGGCGCGTTCAACGACAACGTATTCAAGAACGCGCTCGTGGTGCTCATCGTGTTCAAGGTGGTCGGGCTTTCGAATGACCAGAAGCACGAACTGACCAACCTGGCGGCAGCACTGTTCATCCTGCCGTTTTTTCTGTTTTCCGCCACCAGCGGCCAGCTGTCCGACAAGTTCGACAAGTCGCGTCTGGCGCAGATCGTAAAAGTGCTGGAAATCGCCATCATGGTGGTCGCCTACTTTGGATTCACCCGGCAGAACATTCCATTGTTGTTGGTATTGCTGTTCATGATGGGCGTGCACTCGACGCTGTTCGGCCCGCTGAAGTACGGCATCCTGCCGCAGCTGCTCAAGCCCAATGAATTGGTCGGCGGTAATGGCCTGGTCGAGATGGGCACGTTCCTGGCGATTTTGCTGGGCACGCTGCTCGGCAGTTTGCTGATCGATTTGCCCGAAAATGGCGGTTTCTGGGTCGCCGTGGTCGCCATCGCGATTGGGGTCGCCGGCCTGGTCTCCGCTCTGGCGATGCCGCCAACACCCGTGACCGATCCAGCGCTGAAGATCAACTGGAATCTATTCAGCGAAACCTGGAACAACCTCAAACTGATCAGCGGCAATCGCACCGTGTTTCTCAGCTGTCTCGGGATTTCATGGTTCTGGTTCTTCGGATCGATCTACTTCACCCAGCTACCGCTCTATGCCAAGGAAGTATTGGGCGGTGGCCCCGCGGTCTACACGTTGCTGTTGACGACGTTTTCGATAGGCATCGGATTGGGATCGATTTTGTGCGAGCGGCTCTCCGGCCACAAAGTCGAGATTGGACTCGTGCCGTTCGGGGCCATTGGCATGACCTTGTTTGGCGCCGATCTCTTTTTCGCCTGGCCGCACGCGGTCGGCGAACAGAAACAACCAGTCATGGAATTCCTCGCCCAGCCCGGCGCCTGGCGCGTCATGTTCGACCTGTTGGGTATGGCAGTGTTTAGCGGATTTTTCATCGTGCCGTTGTTCGCGCTGGTGCAAAGCCGCTGTGATCCGACGCGACGATCGCGTGTGATTGCCGCGAACAATATTCTCAACGCGATGTTCATGGTGGTGGCAGCGGCCATGTCCGCATTTCTGCTGATCAAGATGAAAGTGAGCGTGCCACAATTGCTGCTGATCACAGCGTTGCTCAACGCCGTGGTCGCGATCTATATTTTCACTCTGGTACCCGAATTCCTGATGCGTTTTCTGAGTTGGGTGCTGGTCAGCACGCTCTATCGCATCAGAGTGGAAGGGCTAGACAAGATTCCGGACGAGGGGCCGTGCTTGCTGGTCTGCAATCACGTCTCGTACATGGACGCACTGATCGTTGGCGGAACCGTACGGCGTCCGATTCGTTTCGTGATGTATCACACCATCTTCAAGATTCCGGTGATGAACTTCATCTTCAAAACGGCGCGCGCGATCCCGATCGCGCCGGCCAAAGAGGACGCCGCCATGTTGGAGCGTGCCTACGCCGAAATAGATAAGGCGCTGGCCGAAGGTGAAATCGTCGGCATTTTCCCCGAGGGCCGGCTGACCGATACCGGTGAGATCAACGAGTTCAAGACCGGACTGGAGCGCATCCTCGCGACGCGCCCGGTGCCGGTGATACCGGTGGCCCTGAAAGGCATGTGGGGCTCGCTGTTCAGTAAGCGCGATTCCACGTTTCGGCGGGCGCGATTGCCTAGGCGATTCTGGTCGCGCATCGGATTGGTGATCGACGATTTGGTGCCGGCGGAGCAGGCCAGCGCCGCGACCATGGAAGCAAAAGTGCGGGCGTTGCGCGGGGATTGGGCGTAGGGCACGACCCCGCGCTCACCATCAACAACGCCATCACACTTTCGGAATCACGATCACTTCAGTTCCCGTCCAGCGATCGTGCCACATGCGCCGGCGACGATCGAACAAGGCCCAGATCAATCCGAGGCCAAGCACGAAGACTGAAACCAGGCTGAAGGCGAAGCGCAGGCATGCCGTCCTGAAGTCGGGATTGCTGCCTGTCTGAGTCTGCACGCGCAGACGCCAGGCGCGCATACCGATGGTCTGGCCACCGCGATGCCAAGACCAGATGTAGTAGCCGGCGATCAGCGCGAACACGAACAGTTGATACGCAACATGCGTGAGACCCATTTGCGGCATCGCTGCGCCACCAGTAAGCGGCAGCAGCAGCGCCGTGCCGACCATCATAAGGGCGGCCAGCGGCAGCAGGTCGTAAAGTGCAGCGGCGAGACGTTTCCACAGCGGAGCGGGATGGGCAGGTTGCACGTCTGCGGGTCTTGAGTTGGGCTGAAGTTGGTTGACACTGGGTTCGCAAGGAACGAACAGCGTTATGTGGACGATCACCGCCAGTGCAAGCCTTGCTCGTCGGGCGCGTGGGACAATGCGGCATCTTCGCAAGACTTCAGCATGGCAGATAGACCTCATCCAATGCGCTCCAATCCAACGCGTCGCACAGCCGTCAGCCCAGCGCAAGCGGAAATCGAGCGCAGCCTGGAACAGGCCTGGGCGGAGCACGGACTGTCCACCAATACCATCGCGGCCTATCGCAGTGACCTGACCTGGGTAGACCGGCATCTGCACCAGGGTGCCAAGTCGCTGATGTGTGCCACGCGCGAGGACCTGTATGGCATGCTCGCTGGTCGCGCGCAAAGTGGCTTCAGCGCGCGCAGCAACGCGCGCTTGTTGTCGGCGCTGCGCCAGTTCTATCGCATGCAGCTGCGCGCGGGTCGAATCGAATCAGATCCCAGTGCGTTGATCGAATCTCCAAAGCTCGCCAAGCCGCTGCCCAAGGCGCTGTCGGAGCGCGAGGTCGAGGCATTGTTGAACGCTCCGGATGTACAGACGGCGATTGGCCTACGCGACCGTGCCATGCTCGAGCTGCTGTATGCCACCGGGCTTCGTGTCACCGAGCTGGTGACACTGGAGACCGACCAGATCAACTTACGTCAGGGTGCACTGCGGGTGCTGGGCAAAGGGTCCAAGGAGCGCCTGGTTCCGATCGGCGAAGTGGCGATCGAGTCATTGCAGCGTTTTGTCAACGAGGCGCGCCCGCTGTTGCTGAACGGCCGATCCAGCAAGGACTTGTTTGTCAGCGCGCGCGGCGGCGCGATAACGCGGCAGATGTTTTGGCTGGCGATCAAGAAATATGCGCTTGCCGCAGATATCACCCGCCCAGTTTCGCCGCATGCGCTGCGCCATTCGTTCGCGACCCATTTGCTGAATCACGGCGCCGACCTGCGCGCCTTGCAAATGCTGCTCGGGCACAGCAGCCTGTCGACAACACAAATTTACACGCTGGTGGCGCGCGAGGGCTTGAAGCGCCTGCACGCGGCGCACCATCCGCGTGCATGAACATGAAAAACGCAGCGCGGCCCGCTTACTTCTGGTCGAATGGGTCCGCTGGGCAGGGTCCAGCCTGCCATGCGCATTCATTGTTGGACGCTGAGGCGGTTCCTGCCACAATTGGCGTTCCGCACCGGTCTGAACTTTGACAAGCAACTACTGTCCAAGTCTTGCCCTGTTCCCAGGCCGCCTCTTACCTCAAGGATTTTCGCGATGTTCAAGCATGCCTTTGCACTGTTCACGATGGTCGCTGGACTGGGGCTGGCGCCTTCCGTTGCGTTGGCCGACGCTGCCAGCGAGCAGAAAGTACGTGACGCCATCAAGTCCATGGCGCCCAACGCCAAGATCGATTCCATCGCCGACTCGGCGTTGCCCGGTTTTTATGAGGTAGTCATGGGCGGCAACGTGGTCTACGTGACCACCGATGGCAAGTTCCTGATGCAGGGCCGAGTTTACGATGTGGGCGCAAGGCGCGATCTGACTGAAGCCCGCGAATCGGTTCTGCGCAAAGCAAAGGTCGACGCCGTAGGCGCCGATCAGCGAATCATTTATGCGGCCAAGAATTCCAAGCACAAGGTGACCGTATTTACCGATATCGACTGCGGCTACTGCCGTAAGCTGCACCAGGAAATGGCGCAGTACAACGATCTTGGCATCAGCATTGAATACCTTTTCTTTCCGCGTGCTGGCATTGGTTCTGCCGCATTTGACAGCGCCGTATCAGTCTGGTGCGCCGCCGATCGCAACAAGGCGCTAACCGATGCCAAGGCCGGCACACAGGTCGAGAAGAAGACCTGCGCCAACCCGATTTCCGCTGCCTACGAGCTTGGCCAGCAAGTCGGTGTCACCGGCACGCCCGCGGTCATCGCCGAAGACGGCACTTTGATTGGTGGTTATGTTCCACCCGCCGGCATGCTGGATCGCCTGAACGATCTGAAGGCCAAATCCAGCCCCTGATTTCCAAGCGACAAGAGTGGACTCCTCTCCACTCCTGTCGGCTGAATGTGGTCGACTCCATGATGATGATGCTTGCAGGATGCGAATCGCTGTCGCCGTTCCGGCGCGAACGTTTGCAGGCTCGGCTCGACCGCGTGGTTTCGGGTCTGAGCCTCGAGGCTTCCGGAAATTTCTTTTACCTCGAAACAGTTCCCGGTCAGGCAGTGGACACGACTGCGCTGGCGGCAATGCTGGGTGCGCAGTCAATCGTGCTGGAAGATGCCGCCGACGCAGTGTTGGTCGTCCCGCGATTCGGCACGCTGTCACCCTGGTCGAGCAAAGCGACCGAGATATTGCGCGGCGCCAGCTTTCGAGTAGCGCGCATCGAGCAAGGCCAGCGTTTGCTGATCAAGGGATTTGCCGCGTTGAGCGCAACCGATCGCCGCGCGGCACTGCACGTGCTGCACGATCCGATGACGCAAAGCGCGGCATTTTCATTCGCAGAACTTGGGCGAGCGTTTGCCCGTACGCAACCGGCAGCACTGGGTATGGTCGCGCTCGGCACGGAGCCGGCCGCCAGTCTGCAGCATGCCAATCGCGAGCTGGGTCTGGCACTAAGCGAGGACGAGATCGAATATCTGGTCGACAGTTATCGCCGGCTCGGACGCGACCCCAGCGATGCCGAGTTGATGATGTTTGCCCAGGCCAATTCAGAGCATTGCCGACACAAAGTGTTTAACGCCAGCTGGCTGATCGATGGCAAAGCGCAGTCGCATTCGTTGTTCCAAATGATCAAAAACACCCATGCGGCGTCGCCGCAGGGCACGCTCTCGGCGTATCGCGACAATGCGGCGGTGGTCGAGAACGTCGAAGTCGCCCGATTCTATGCACACGCTGGCACGCGCCAATGGCAGGCTGAGCTCGAACCGGTGGCATTTGCAATCAAATGCGAGACGCACAATCACCCGACCGCAATTGCACCGTTTCCTGGTGCCAGCACCGGAGCCGGTGGTGAGATTCGCGACGAGGGTGCGACGGGGCGTGGTGCCAAACCCAAGGCGGGGCTGACCGGATTCAGCGTCAGTGATCTGCGCATCCCAGGCTTGCCGCGCCCCTGGGAAACACCGCGTTCGTTGCCGCCACGCATGGCCAGCGCATTCGAGATCATGCGCGATGGGCCGTTGGGTGCGGCAGCATTCAACAATGAATTCGGCCGGCCCGCGCTTTGCGGCTATTTTCGTGCATTCGAACGGGGTGTATTCGATCGAGCGTCGGCCGCGGCTGATGCAGTGGCAAACCCGCTGGCGCGCACGGTCCGCGGCTATGACAAGCCGATCATGCTGGCCGGTGGCGTTGGTAATCTGCACCCGCAACACGTGGAAAAACAAATTCTGCAGCACGGCGACGCGGTGATTGTGCTCGGCGGTCCGGCCATGCTGATCGGGCTGGGCGGCGGAGCGGCTTCGTCGCTCGCTTCCGGACATTCGTCGGAGGCGCTGGACTTTGCTTCGGTGCAACGCGATAACCCTGAGATGGAGCGTCGCTGCCAGGAGGTCATCGATCGATGCTGGTCAATGGGCACTGCCAATCCCTTGGTCAGTCTGCACGACGCTGGCGCTGGCGGTCTTTCCAACGCCATTCCAGAGCTGTTGCATGATTCGGGTGTCGGCGGTCGCATTGAACTGCGCGCGATCCCCAACGACGAACCGGGCATGAGCCCGATGCAGATCTGGTGCAACGAATCGCAGGAGCGCTACGTGCTCGGCGTACACCCGGAGCGCCTGTCCGAATTCGAAGCAATATGCCGTCGCGAGCGGTGTCCCTACGCAGTTGTCGGCACAGCGACCACCGAGCAGCGTTTGCTGGTCACCGACAATCTGCTCGGCAACACCGCCATCGATTTGCCGATGGAAGTGTTGTTCGGCAAAGCGCCCAAGATGCAGCGCGACGCGCAGCGCCAACCCGCGCAAACCACGCCGCTGCGCCTGCGTACCACGATTGCCGAAGCATTGCCGCGGGTTTTGCAACATCCCACGGTCGGCAGCAAGAGCTTCCTGATCACCATTGGCGACCGCAGTGTCGGCGGGCTGTGCGCGCGCGACCAGATGGTCGGTCCCGATCAGGTGCCGGTCGCGGATTGTGCAGTCACCTTGTGTGATTTTTCCGGCTATGTTGGCGAGGCGATGGCAGTGGGCGAACGCACGCCGCTGGCATTGATCGACGCAGCCGCATCGGCACGTATGGCGGTAGCCGAAGCTTTGACCAATCTGGCCGCAGCGCCAATCGCGCGACGCGAGGACATCAAGCTCTCGGCAAACTGGATGGCAGCGGTAAATCATCCTGGTGAAGATGCTGCGTTGTTCGATGCTGTGCATGCAATCGGCATGGAGTTCTGTCCGGCCCTGGGTCTTGGCATTCCGGTAGGCAAGGACTCGATGTCCATGCAAACCGTCTGGAATACCGACGCCGGAGCGCATCGCGTGGTGTCACCGGTCTCGCTCATCGTGACTGCATTCGCGCGCGTCGGCGATGTGCGCCAGGCATTGACCCCGGAGCTTCGATTCGACGCGGGCAGCAGCGTTGTGTTGCTGGTTGATCTCGGTCGCGGCCGGCATCGCCTTGGCGGTTCGATTCTGGCGCAATGTTTTGGTCAGCTGGGAGATACGACACCGGATGTCGAGCGTGCTGCGGATCTCGCTGGATTGTTTGATGCGATCCAGCAACTCAATGCTGCCGGGCAGCTGCTCGCATACCACGACCGCTCCGATGGTGGCGCTCTGATCGCTTTGATCGAGATGGCCTTCGCGGCGAACTGTGGGCTCGATGTGCTGCTCGATGCGGTCGGCGACGATCCCATTGCGGCACTATTCAATGAGGAGATCGGCGCATTGCTGCAGGTGCGCGTGGCCGACCTGCAGGCTGTGCGAGCTGCATTCGCCGCCGCGGGCCTGGACGACTGCGTACATGAAATCGCGCGACCGGTTGCCGAATCCGCGCAGGTTCGACTGCTGCGCGCGGGCCAGGATGCCGAGGCGTATGCATTGCCGGACTTGCTTGGGTATTGGACCGAGACTTCGCATGCCATGCAGCGTCTTCGCGATCATCCCGATTGCGCAGATCAGGAGCGCCGCAGCGTAGTCGAGACGCACACGCACGCATTGCGACCGGTGCTTGGTTTCGACGCCGGCGCAGACGTGGCTGCGCCCTTCATCGCTCGCGGCCTGCGTCCGAAAATCGCCATCCTGCGCGAGCAGGGCGTCAACGGACACGTCGAGATGGCTGCGGCGTTCACCCGTGCCGGCTTCGACGCCACCGATGTGCACATGACCGACCTGATCGCTGGCGATGAGCGACTGCTGCGTTTCGACGGATTGGCAGCGTGTGGCGGATTCTCTTACGGCGACGTGCTTGGAGCCGGTCGCGGCTGGGCAGCTTCGATCCGGCATCACGGCAATCTGGCCGAGCAGTTCCATGCGTTTTTCAATGACTCGGGCAAGTTTACACTGGGTGTTTGCAACGGCTGCCAGATGCTCTCGCAGCTCAAGGACATGATTCCCGGTGCTGGCCATTGGCCACAGTTCCTGCGCAATCAGTCGGAGCAATTCGAGGCACGCCTCAGCCTGGTTGAAGTGCTGGACTCACCGTCTCTGTTATTTCGCGGCATGGCCGGGTCGCGCATACCGGTGGTGGTGTCACACGGAGAAGGGCACGCCGACTTTGCGCATCCAGCGGCAGCTGCAGCCGCGATCGCTGCGCTGCGTTTTGTCACTGCCGATGGCGAAATTGCCCGCAGCTACCCGGCCAATCCGAACGGTTCGCCGGGCGGTATGACCGGATTCACCACAGAGGACGGCCGAGTCACTATCCTGATGCCGCATCCCGAACGCGTCCATCGCAGCGTTCAGATGAGCTGGCATCCGCGGGAGTGGGGTGAGTCATCTCCGTGGATGCGCATGTTTCAAAACGCCCGAGTCTGGTTGGACTAGCCATGAGCGATCTCGAAACACTCAAATCGGATGCCGAGCCGACGGCGTCCCCGCCGGTCGCGCCGAGCGAAGGCCCGGTATCGCTGAAGGTGTTTCTCCTGCTCAATGTGCTGTGGCTGCCTCTGGCTGTGTTTGTATGGTTTGGCATGCGTTCCTTCATTGCCTATCCCATTACCCGGTTGGCGCGCTGGGGGCTGGATTGGTGGCTACCCGGCGTCATCGAATCGTCGCGTCAGTATTACCAACACTTCCAGTTCACCGCGCTGATACCGCTGCCGCCTGGAATGGTGGCGGAGGCGGGGCAGATACCGGCGGTGGACGCCAGTTCGGATGCGTTGCTGTTCACCTACGGGCTGGCCGTGTTCTGGGGCCTGACCATGGCGACTCCCGATAATCGGGAATTCTCGCTGGCCCGCCGGCTGCGCACCTGCGTGATCGGCTGGATGTTGCTGATCCCACTGCAGGCGCTGAGCATGGTGATCGACGTCGGCAAGATCCTGTTCATCGACCTTGGGCCTGCCGGGCTGGACATGGCCAATCAACACGGTGTTAGCCTGGAGGTGATCGCCTATCTGTGGCAGTTGACCCGACTGGTAGTGCCCACGCTTTCGGCGCTGATTGTCTGGGCAATTTTTCATCGACGTTTCATCGAGCACATCCGTTTCGACGTGCCGCTGGAGGGGGAACCAGTTCCTGCCGCTGGTGGTCTGATTGAGCCTGCAAGCCCCAACGACAAAGAGCCCTGATTCATGTCCGAGACAGAGTTAACGGAGGCCCTGACCCAAGACGAAGCGATTGCGGCAGCCGTGATCGAGGCGCCGTTGGAAGAGCGCATCTCGAACTTCCTGATCTCGCGCGGCCGCCTCAAGGAGGCCGATCTGGGTCGAGCGCGACGCTTGCACGAAGAATCGCCGGGTGGTGATTTCATTTCGTTGATGACCCGGCTCGGGTTGGTTTCGGAGCGTGACTCGGCGGAGGCTTTGAGCGAGGTTTTGCGCTTTCCATTCCTGTCCGCCAAGGATTGTCCCGATGGCCCACCGGCGAACGTGCAATTGTCCATTCGTTTTCTCAAGCAGTATCACCTGGTACCCATCGGCGAGACCGAGGACCACGTCAGCATGCTGGTTGCCGAGCCTCAGGATCCCTATCCCATCGAAGCCGTGGCACTGGCAGTGGGCAAGCCGGTTGCGGTGCGCGTCGGGTTGCGTTCCGAGATCGATGACCTGATCGAGCGCTACTACGGCAGTGGTCGTTCGGCGATGGGCACGATCGTGGAAAACCTGTCCGAAGATGCGACGCGCAGCGAAGACGATGTCGAGCATCTGCGCGATCTTGCATCCGAGGCGCCGGTGATCCGCCTGGTCAATCTCGTCATTCAGCGCGCCGTCGAAGCACGCGCATCCGATATCCATATCGAGCCGTTCGAGACACGGCTGAAGGTGCGCTACCGCATCGATGGCGTGCTCGAGGAAGTGGAATCGCCACCGGCAAATTCCACCGCCGCGGTGATCTCGCGCGTCAAGATCATGGCCAAGCTCAACATCGCCGAGCGCCGCCTGCCACAGGACGGACGCATCATGCTGCGCGTCCAGGGCAAGGAGCTGGATCTGCGCGTCAGCACCGTGCCAACTTCATTTGGCGAGTCAGTGGTGATGCGAATCCTTGATCGCGAAAATGTCGTGCTGGATTTCCACACGCTTGGATTTACCGACGAGTTTTTGCCGCAGTTCATGGAAGTGCTGCACATGCCGCACGGCATCATGCTGGTCACCGGCCCCACTGGCTCGGGCAAGACCACGACGCTGTATACCGCGCTCAGCAAGATCAACACGTCGGACGTCAAGATCATCACCGTCGAAGACCCGGTTGAATACCAGATCGAGGGCGTCAACCAGATCCAGGTGAAACCGCAGATCGGCCTCGATTTCTCGCACGCTTTGCGCTCAATCGTTCGGCAAGATCCGGACATCATCATGATCGGCGAAATGCGCGATCTGGAAACCGCAAAAATTGCCATCCAGTCGGCCCTGACCGGGCATCTGGTGCTGTCCACGTTGCACACCAACAATGCTGCCGGCGGTATCACCCGTCTGCTGGACATGGGCGTTGAGGACTATCTGCTCAGCTCCACCGTCAATGGCATCCTTGGCCAGCGGCTAGTGCGCAAGGTCGAGCCGGGATCGGCACAGGCCTATGTCGCGATGCCGGAAGTGGTGCAAGAATTCGGTCTTGAGCGTTTCACCGAACAACGCCCGATTCGTCTATTCAAGCCGACGCCATCCAATCTCACCCCGACCGGCTATCTCGGACGCACTACGATCATGGAGTTTCTGCGCATGACCGACCCGTTGCGCCGGTTGGTGATGAAGCACTCCGATATGGGTGTCATCGAGCAGGCGGCGCGCGACGAAGGCATGCGCACGATGTACGAGGATGGTCTGGTGAAGGCGCTGGCTGGCGTCACCACGATCGAAGAAGTGCTACGCGTGACGCAGCAGGATAGCTGAGCAGATCATGGCCCTCTATCGCTACAAGGCGGTCGCGCCCACTGGCGAAACCCTGGTCGGCGAAATGGAAGCCGGCTCGCGCGACGAAGTGGTGGTGCGTCTGCAGGATGCGGGCAATGTGCCGATCGAAGCCGCGGAGGCGGGCAGTGGCGGCGGTATGGCGCTCGGTGCCTTGTTCAAGCGCTCTGCGCTCGGCGGCAATCAACTCGCCCTGTTCACCAGCCAGCTCGGCACGCTGCTGGGCGCGGGACAGCCGCTGGATCGCGCGCTGCACACACTCAGCGAAAATAGCGAGAGTGACGAAGCGCGGGTGATGATCGAGCGCATCAAGGACGGTGTGCGTAGTGGCACGCCGCTGTCGACGACACTGGAACAGCAGCACGGTGTGTTCTCGCGCCTGTACGTCAACATGGTGCGCGCCGGCGAGGTCTCAGGTTCCCTGACCGACACGCTCAAGCGCCTGGCCGAATATCTGGAACGCTCGCGGCAACTGCGGGCTACCGTGATCAACGCCCTGATCTACCCGGCGATCCTGGTCGGCATGGTCATTCTCACTTTATTCATTCTGATGATCTTTGTGATTCCGAATTTCCAGCCGATTTTCGAAGAGCTGGGCAACAAGCTGCCGCTGATCACCAAGATCGTATTGTTCGTGGCCAGCACGCTGCAGAATTTCTGGTGGTTGATTGCGCTGATCGGTTTCGGCGCATTCTGGTTTGTACGCAAGCAATATGCGGTGGCCGAATCGCGACAGCAAATCGAAAACTGGCTGCTGTCGCTCAGGGCGATTGGCACACTTGTGGCCAAGGTCGAAACCGCGCGTCTGGCGCGCACGCTGGGTACGCTGGTACAAAACGGTGTGCCGCTGCTGACGGCGCTGACCATCAGCAAAAACGTGATGGGGAATACCGTGCTGGCTGATGCGGTGGCCAAGGCCAGCGAAGAAGTGAAGACCGGTTCGGGCCTGGCCTTCTCGCTCGGTGTGAGCAAACGATTCCCCAAGCTGGCATTGTCGATGATCGCGGTTGGCGAAGAATCCGGCGAGCTTGATGGCATGTTGTACAAGGTGGCTGACACCTTTGATGCGGATGTGAAGAACACTATCGAGCGGTTATTGGCCGGCCTGGTGCCTGCCATCACCGCAATCATGGCGGTGATGGTGGGCATGATCATGCTCTCCATCGTGCTGCCGCTTCTCGAACTCAGTTCGCTTGTGGAGTAAAGATATGAAAAACTTTTCGCGTGGCTCAGGCGTGCGCGCTAGCGGCTTCAGCTTGATTGAAATGATCGCGGTGCTGGTGCTGATTGGTTTGATCGCCGGCGTGGTTGCTCCCAATGTGATTAGCAGACTCGCTGGCGGCAAGGTCAAGGCAGCGAAGGTCAAAGTCGCTGCGACTGGCTCCAAGGTCGAACTCTATGTGCTGGACGTCGGCACGTTGCCCGAACGAATGGAAGACCTGGTGGCGCGTCCTGGCAATGCGGAGAACTGGAACGGGCCCTACGCAAAGCAATCAGATCTGAAGGACCCTTGGGACATGCCTTTTGTTTACAAAGCGCCTGGCGACCATGGTGAGTTCGATCTCATCTCGCTCGGCGCTGACAAGCGCGAGGGTGGTGAAGGCAACGACAAAGATCTTGGCAACTGGGAATAGATCAGGCGCACGCTGATCCAGAACTCATGTGATGAACAGACCACGCGGCTTCACATTGATCGAGATGATGGCCGTGTTGATGCTCATGGCCTTGATCGCGGGCGCTGTGGCGTTCTCATTGGGCAGCAATCTCAAGGGCGTGAAAACGCGCGCGGCCGTGCGCGACCTCACCGCCGCGATGCGTTATACGCGTGGACAAGCGATCGTCAAACATGAGCAGCGCGCACTCGAGATCGATGTCGAGGCGCGCAGCTATCAGGCACCGGGCCGACCGGTGATTCAGATGCCGGAAGGCCTGGAGATGAAGCTGCTCACTGCCGCTACCGAGCAGACGGGCGACAGCAAGGGATTGATTCGCTTCTTTCCTGACGGAAGTTCCAGCGGCGGTCGTGTGACCTTGAAGCGTGGCGATCACGAATGGCGGGTGGAAATTGCCTGGCTGACCGGTGAAGTACGCATGGAGGAAGGGCGATGACGTCGACGTTGGCCGCAAGCAAAAGCTATCCATCGTTGCGCATGCGCTGCGGCGGTTTCACCCTGGTCGAGATGTTGGCCGCATTCGCACTGTTCGCGATCGGCTTTGGCGTAATGATGGAGATGACCTCCAGTTCGCTGCGCAATGCGCGGGTCGGAGCCGACTTGAGCGAGGCGGCATTGTGGGCGCAGTCGAAAATGGATGTTGCCGGAATCGAGGAGCCGCTCGCGCCGGGTAGCAAGGTGGGCGAGTTCAATCGCAAGTACCGCTGGGAAATGAACGTCACCGAGTGGGAACCGCCAGCCGATGCCGCGCAACTGGATATCGACGGCGGCGGGGCCACTCAACTTGCTCTGTTTCAGATCGAGCTGATCGTGCGCTGGGGCCAGGGTGATCGTGAACGCCGTGCGCGCTTTGTCACGCTGCGCGCAATTCAACCGAACCAGCCAGGCTGAGCCATGCAACGACCGCATTCCAACTCCAGTAAGTCCGGATTCACCCTGGTCGAGCTTTTGCTCGCCATTCTCCTGCTCAGCCTGCTGATGGCCGGGGCCTACGCCGGTATATCGACTGCGAGCAAGGCGGTGATCAGCGGCGAGTCATTGATTGACCGCACCAATCGCGTGCGCGTAGCCCAGGAGTTTTTGCGTCGGCAATTGCGCAATGCGCTGGCGCTGAATTACCAGATCGAATCCACCACTGGCGAGTCGCGGATGTTCGAGGGCGAAGACGATACCGCGCGCTTTGTTTCAACGATGCCGGGATACCTCAGCAACGGCGGCGCCTATGTGCAGACGCTATGGCTGCGACCCGGCCGTGGTGGCCGCGGGAACAGTGGGCGAGAATTGGTGTTTGCATTCCAGATGCTCAACGGTTACGAATCCGACAGCGGGGATGACAGCGAACGCGACCCGGTGGTGCTGCTCGAAGGCATACAGGGCGGCGGCTTTGAGTATCGCGGCGTGGACGAAAACGGCAAGATGTCCGATTGGAAAGACGAGTGGGAGAACCCGTCTGTGCTGCCGTCGGCGGTGCGTTTGAAGCTGCGCATGTCCGAAGAGTCGCGCTACGTTTGGCCCGATATCGAAGTAGCGGTGCTGACCAACGCGTCGACCACCGGCGCGTACGACGCCTTCTATGGCCAGATGCGCTGAGATGCGAGCGCCACTGCCATGAGCCATCGCAACCGCAGGAACAATCGAACCCGCGCGCGCGGCATCGCCTTCGTCGTGGTCATCTGGGTGATGGTGTTGCTTGCTGTTTTGCTCAGCGGATTCGTCGTGGTAGCGCGCACAGAATCAATGCAGGCGCGTTTTCTTCTCGACAGCACACAGGCGCGTTATGCCGCAGAGGCTGGAATCAGTCGCGCAGCGTGGGAACTTCGCAACTTCGATCCACTCACAATGTGGGTGCCCGACGGGCGCCAATACACATTCGAGTTTGAAGGAACCAAAGTGAGCATCGAAGTGCAGGATGAATCCGGCAAGATCGACATCAATGCGGCCGGCATCAATACGCTGACACTGATGTTCAAAGCAGTTGGGGTGGAACAAGAGGAGGCCGACAAACTTGCCGCAGCGGTGATTGACTGGCGCGATGTCGATGATCTGTTGACGCTCAATGGCGCCGAGGACAACGACTACGAATCCGCCGATCTGTCCTACGGCGCCGCCGATGCACCCTTCACCACCATCGGCGAGTTGCAGCAGGTGTTGGGCATGAACTACGAGCTTTTCGCCAAATTGCAGAACGAGATCACGATCTATGGCGGCATGGATCGGCCCAATCCAGCGTTTGCCTCGGAATTGGGCCTGCAGATGATCGAAGGCATCGACCCGGTTCTGGCGCAGCAATTGCTCGCCCTGCGCCGTCAGTTTCGGCCCGGCGACCCCGCCGGTGCGGCTGCGGTGTTGCCCGATGGCACGCCGTTGCTGGCTCAAGTCGGCACGGGCACCTATACTCTGCGGTCCAAAGCCACAATGCCCAATGGCACCTGGACCTTGGTAGACGCGACCATCCGCCTCGGCGGAGCGCCCGGAGCGCGTGCATACTCGATATTACGCTGGCGCGAAGGGAGCGCCGATTGATGGCTGCCATGAACCTCAACCGGTTGTTCGCGCGCTATGCCGCGAGCTACCGAAATAGCGCTGCACGCAGGTTTTTCACTTGGTGGACAGCCGAGCTATCGTCGTTTCTGCCGGCGCTGGCGCGTGAGTGGTTTCTCGAGCGGCGCGACCAGCTGTTGATTCGACGCGTCGAGGCCGGCTGGGCATTGCGACGCTCCGACGCGCCGGAAGTGGTTGAAACCATCGCTGCTGATGTCGCGCCGGAAGACATGCGGGCGCTGGCCGAGCGCATGCAGACGTCGGGCGAAAACCTGGCTGATCTCGTCACCTTGCTGCCGCGCGGCGAAATGCTCGAGCGGCATCTCACCCTGCCAATGGCGGCAGAAGAGAATCTCGCTCAGGTCATCGGCTTCGAGCTGGACCGGCAGACGCCGTTCCGTGTCGACCAGGTGCGCTACGACTACCGCATTGCCAGGCGCGATGCGGCCGCCAAGCTGCTGCACGTCGAGGTGCTTTTGGCACCGCGTGGCAAGGCCGATGCGCTGGTACAGCCACTGACCGCGGCCGGACTTTCCTTGCATGCCCTCGATGGTGATAACGGCAACAACGGTCGACTGGGCTTCAATCTGCTCCCCGTCGAAGCGCGCGCTACGCGCGTCAATTCCACCCTGCGTCTCAATTTGATCCTGGGCGCCGTGTGCTTGATTCTGCTCGGGCTGGTCATGCAGCAATCGCTGACTGCGCGGGAGTCTGCGCTCGAAGCCCTGCAGGGGGCGGTGGACAAAGTGAAGATCGATGCGCGGCAAACTTCAAAACTTGGCAGCACCTTGAAAGAAGCTGTAGAAGGAGCAAACTTTCTTGCCTCACACAAGAAAGAACATGCCGTCGCCATCGATATCGTGCGCGAGCTTACGCAAAAGTTACCTAAACATACCTCGCTGGTGCGACTTTCGATCAACCGCGGTGAGGTGCAGCTGCAGGGCAACAGTCAGGAAGCGGCATCATTGATTGCCATCCTGCAGCAGTCCGTCACCATCCAAAGTCCCGCGCTGCAGGGCGCGATCACCCCGGATGCACGCACACAAAAAGAGCAGTTTCTGATCCAGGCGCGCGCGCGCGTTCCCGAAAAGGTGGAGGCCGCGGCAGTCGTGATCGAAACGGATTTGGCCGGCACGGAAGAGTCTGGGAAGACGTCATTGAAAAAGGTCGACAGCAAAGCGACCCGCAGCAAGGAGAGCGCCGATGCAGCTGCTACCCAGCGCTGAGCACGGGCGATTCCTTGCCGTGGTGCTTCTGGTCATCGCCATCCTTCTGGCTTACCTGATCGGCGTGCATTGGTGGTTTACGGCGCGCCATCTCGAAATCGGTGGACAGATATCCGATTTGCGCACGCAGGAACTCCGCTTTCGTGAAAAGGCCGCTGAGCGCCCCGCGCTGGAGAAGCAACTGGCCGAAGTCCAGCAGTACGAGTCGAACAATCCGGCTTTTCTGCCCGAAGCGGATTTCGAGTCGGCTGCTGCTGGCTTGACGCAGCGATTGAAGCAGATCGTATCGAGCCACGCCACCGACCCGACACGTTGCCAGATCATCATGAATCAATACGCGCACGCCACTGAGCCGGAGCGATTCGAACGCGTCACCATCAAGGTGCGCCTGCGCTGTGACCTGGAGCCGTTTGCGGGCATTCTGTATGACCTGGAGAGCGCCAGTCCATTTCTGTTTATCGACGACCTGCAAATATTTCGACAGCAGGGATATGTGCAACCGGGTCAGAACAAGATTTCGACCTACCTCGACATTCGCTTCGATCTTTACGGCTACATCCGCAAGCGCGTGGAGATCGACGAAAAGACCGGCCGAATCAAAGCCAAGGACAGCCCATGAGTCCGGCGCGTCGCATCACTATTATCCTTTCAAGCGTGGCCGCCGCATTCGCTGCGATCGGCATCGCGCAGAAGCTTGGCGTAGGTGCCGGCTACTCACTATTGCAGAGCGACGCCGCGGCATCGTCTTCCAATGCGCTTTCTGCGCTGGACAAGGAAGTGTTCAAGCTGCCGTCCTGGGGCGAGTACGCGCCTGTGCTCGAACACCCCGTATTCAATGAATCGCGCGAGCCTACGCCAGTTGAGGAAGTGGGTGCCGAGGCGGGGGCTGAGCCCACTGCGCAACCGATCAATGTGACGCTGACCAGCATCATCATGACGCCCAAGGTGAAGTTGGCTATCGTCCGCGACAACAACACCGGGCAATCTACGGTCATCAAAGTGGGGGCCTCTCTGGAGGGTGAACAAAGTGGCTGGAAACTTGTCGAAGTAAGACCGCGCAACGCAGTATTTGAAGGGCAGGGCCTGGGGCGACAGGACTTGGAGCTTCTGGTGGATGCATCGGCGCGCGCTGCGCCTGTGCCCCCGCCGATGGCACCGGGCATGCCTGGATCCAACGTACCGCCACCGCCACCCCCACCGATCAGCACCGCAATGGCTTCCGACAATCAGGTCCCCGATGCCAATAACCAGGTGCGGGCCGAAGAAATCAGAAAACGTATCGAGGAACGCCGCAAGCAGTTGCGAGAAGAAGCTGAGCGAATGCGTTCCCAGGAAAAGTCACAGTGAATAGCAAACTCATGTACCCGTGTTCGTGGAGTGACAACGTGCGAAAAAGCGCCTTCAGATTGATGCCCTTAATGTTGATCGGGATTGCCCTGATCGCGACGTCGGGCTGTGCTGGTACTGGCGATATTCTTGATGAGCCTAGTGATTCGGTGCCCGCTGACGACCTGCCCATGGGTTCGTTTGAGACCGACACACCTGACCTGCAAGCGCGCGATCCTCAGGTTGCCGCCAAAGCCATTGATCCGGCGCTGGCACTCACTTCGGCAAGCGAAATTACACCAGCAGTTGCATTGACGCCGGCCAAAGTCGCGGCGCCGGATCCCAATCTGATCACCACGGTCTCCGTGGCACCAGCAGGTGCGTCAATCGCCGCTACCCCCGGCGAAGAGAGCCCTGCCAGTGCGCGCGCCAAGGTCGAAATAGGCACGGGCAAATTCATCAACGAGGATGCCTCCGGGCGCCGCCCCGCAGCAGTGGCTGTTGAAGGCGAAGTAGTGTTCAATTTCGAGGCCGAGTCGCTACAGGCCGTGGTCAAGGCAATCCTTGGTGAATTGCTGCAGGAAAACTATGTGATCGCGCCGGGACTCGCTGGTCAGGTCACGTTCGCCACGGCCAAACCGATCAGCAGCAGTCAGGCCATGAGCGTGTTGGAGATGCTGCTCGCCTGGAATAACGCGACCATGGTTTACAAGGATGGGCGGTACACCGTGTTGCCGATCGCCCAAGCGATTCCAGGTAACTTGGTGCCGCGCACCGGGCCGCTGATCGACGCCAAAGGCTATGAAGTGCGCGTGGTGCCGTTGCGCTTTATTTCGGCCACTGCCATGCAGGAACTGCTGACCCCGTATGCGCGTCAAGGCGCGATCCTGAAGGCCGACAATACGCGCAGCATGATCGTGCTCGCCGGCACTCGATCGGACCTGGAAAATTACCTGCAGACAATCGAGACATTCGACGTCGATTGGCTGTCCGGAATGTCAGTGGGTGTCTATCCGCTCGAGCGCGTTGAGGCTGCGACCGTGGTGCCCGAATTGGAGAAGATTTTTGGCGAAGGCGGCCCAACACCACTGGCGGGGCTGTTTCGATTCATGCCGATCGAACGCATCAACGCGGTGCTGGTAATCACGCCGCAGTCCGAGTATCTGGCGCGCGCGGAAGAGTGGCTGCGCCGTTTGGATCGCGGCGGCAGTGAGTCCGGCGCACAGCTTTACGTCTACTACGTCAAGAACGTCAAGGCCGTTGAGCTGGGTGCGAGCCTGACCGAAGTGTTTGGTGGTAGTGGCGGTTCCAGCGGTGGTGCGCGCCCCTCCGGAATCGGCGGCGTGGCGCCAAACCAACAGGCGGTCGAGCTGAAGAGCACCAACACCGGCATGCGCGAACGTCCGCAAGCGGAGCCCAAGCAGTCACTGCAGCCAACCTCCAGCGAGGGCATCTCGGTGGCCGGGAGCGAGGACATTCGCATCACCTCGATCGAGGAAAGCAACGCGCTGATGATCCGCGCTACGCCCGGTGAATATGACGCGATTCTCGGTGCGATCAAACGCCTGGATATCGTGCCACTGCAGGTACACATCGAGGCCAAGATCCTGCGCGTCGATCTGACTGGCGATTTATCCTATGGCGTGCAGTGGTTCTTTGAGAACTCCACTGCTTCCACGCAGCCCGCCAATCTACCCTATCGGCAACTACGTCGTGCCGAGAATGCGCGTCGTCAGGACCTCAATCAGCCGCTGCGCAATGTCTGGAGTAGTTTTGCAGGCAGTGCCGGTGCGTCCGGATTGGCGTGGACCTTTCTCAACACCGAGGCAGAGGCGCTGATCTCCTTGTTGCAAACACGCGGCAATGCCCAGGTGCTGTCCGCGCCATCGCTGGTGGTGCTCAACAACAAGACTGCCAACATCAATTCCGGTCAATCCATCCCGGTGACCCAGGTCTCGTTCAACTCGGGCGGCATCAATGATCCAGGAACCGGCGGTGTCAACAACGCGCTCAGTCAGGTGCAATACCGCGATACCGGCATCACGCTGGATGTGACCCCGCGCGTCAATCCAGGTGGCCTGGTGTACATGGAGATCAAGCAGGAAAAGAGCACGCCGGGCCCTGCGCCCGCCGGCAGCACCAATCCGCCGATCGACAAGAGCACCATTCAGACCGAGATCGCCGTGCAGAGCGGCGAAACCGTTGTGCTGGCGGGCCTCATTGAGGAATCCAACACGGAATCCAGAGACGGTATTCCGGGCCTGATGAGCATCCCCGTACTTGGCAGATTGTTTGGTACGACGCACAAGGTGAAAAGTCGCCAGGAGATCCTGGTGCTGATCAAACCGACGGTGATCGACAATGCGGAGTCCGCGCGCACTGTCACCGAAGAATACAAATCGCGATTCAGTGGGCTGAAGCCCCTGCTCAAAAAACTCGACGCTCAATGACCAGCGACCCACGCAATTCGAATTCTCAACACCCGGAGTCCATCCATCCATGAAAGCTTCCAACTTGTCGCGTATGGGCTATGCATTCGCGTTGACGCTCGCGCTGAGCGCCTGCGCAGCCAACAGAACCGACGCGCCGACTCCCGAGCCCGCAGCAATTCCGGCGGCGGCTACCCCGGAGCCTGCCATTGCAAAGCACGCGCCGGTCAGTAGCGAGCCTCGGCCTGCTGCAACCCCGGGTGGCTTCTGGCCGCCCAAGCCCATTGACGAGAACGCAGTGGCCGCCGAACCCCTGCCCAAGATGCTCACCAGCGACGCGATCCAGCTGGATGCCAAGCGCAACCCCAAGGCCGAGCTGACGCAGAGAGCCATCGAGCGTTGGGCGCTGCTGATCGCTGGTCAGGGCGAAGAAGCATTTGAATACCTGACGCCGGGCTACAAGAAGACGCACAACAAGTCGAAGTATGCCTACGACATGGCCGGACGCCCGGTGCGCTGGTTTCGAGCGGCATTCGATCATGTCGAATGTTCGTCTGAGCAGAGTTGCGAGGTCAGCCTGCTCGTCGACTTTCGCGTCAGGATGACTGCAGGAATGGGCGTTACCGAGTCATTTTCCTTCGTGAAAGAGCGCTGGATAGCGGCGGACGGGGTCTGGTACCATCTGCCCACTGAGGCGGGTGGATGAGGGATTGCATTGCTCACACCCTTGCTTTAGCATTAGGCTTGCTGTTGCCTGCCCCGTTCGCACTTGGCGTCCAAACGTCAAGGCAGGGCGAGGCAGAAGCAAGCAAAGAAACAAACAAAGCCCTGTTATCCATTTAGGAGTGTTGTGATGAAGAAGAATGCCCTGACGAACGCAGTCATCGCGGGCATCGCCGGTGTGGCGGGCATCGCGAGCGTCGCTAACGCAATAAACATCAACCCAGACGGTTTGGGTCAGGTGTTGCTGTACCCGTACTACACGGTCAACGCTGGCAACCAGACGCTGATCTCCGTAGTCAACACGACCGATGCCGGCAAGGCCGTCAAGGTCCGCTTCCTCGAGGGTCGTAACTCTCGCGAAGTGCTCGACTTTAACTTGTACCTGTCGCCGTTCGACGTTTGGACTGCTGCAGTGTTCTCGTTGTCGGACACCGGCCCGAACAACCCGGGTAACATCGTTACCTTGGACAACAGCTGCACGGTGCCGCGCATCAAGGGCAATCCGAGTCTGCCGCAGCTGGGCAACGGCAATCGTTATGCTCCGTTCGTCAACTTCGCGTTCACCGGTTCGAACAACGAAGCTGGTCCGAACACGCTGGATCGTACCCGCGAAGGCCATTTCGAGATGATCGAAATGGGTGAAGTAACCAACGTTGACTTCAACTCGTTGGCTGCGATCACCCACGGCTCCACCGGCGTGCCGGCTAACTGCCTGCAGGTCGAGCGCGCTTGGCTTCCGTTCGGTGCCGCTTCTGCCGCTGTGACGTACTGGACGATCAACCAGTTCGCCGATATGGATGTGCCGCAGGGTGGCTTGTTTGGTACCGCATCGATCATTGATGCGCTCCAAGGCACCATGTTGGCTTACAACGCCGACGCAGTTGATGCGTTCAGTGACATCATCCTGCACACCGATCCGGGTTCGCAGTTGCCGTCGTTGATCAGTGCTCGTTCGACCGCGACCACGGCTGTTGCGAATGTATTCAGCAACGGAACGGTCATCACCTCGACCTACGCGCTGACGCCGATCGCCGGTCAGCAGGCTGGCGGTGGTATCGATGCAGTATCGGCAGTGTTCTCGCATAACGCACTCTTCAATGAGTTCATCACCAGTGCATCGGTTGGCGGCGCGTCTGAATGGGTTGTCACCTTCCCGACCAAGTTCGCCTATGTTGACCAGGCGATCACTGGCACGACTGCTGATCCGCCGTTTACTCGTATCTTCCCGATCGCTTCTTCGGCCACCAACACGGGTATTGCTCCAGTCGACGTGAATCTGACTGTGTTCAACCGTGAAGAAGGCCCGAACGCCACGTTCTGTAGCGATCCGACCGACCCGTCTTGCGTGCCGTTCTCGCCACGTCCGCCGGAAGGTCAGGTTGAAACCCCGCAGTTGTTGTGGGAAACCAACGTGATCACGTTCAACCAGTCTGAAGTGCTGGTTTCGGGTAGCACGATCCTCGGATCGCGTCTGGCAGCCAACGTTGACGCCCAGTCCCTTGGCGTGTTTGACGGTTGGATGCGCCTCGGTCTGTACGACGCGGTTGCTGGCGGTGGTTCGTTGATCAACCTGCACCAGTCGCACCCGGACACGACCGGCAATGTGTGGAGCGGTTTGCCCACAACTGGTTTCTGGGCTGCGTCCTTCACCAACACCGCTGTGACACCAGGCGTGCTGGCGAACTACTCGGGTCTGTTCAAGCACAAGGGCTCACGCTCGTACGGCGCGGTAATCGTTCCGTAATAGCTGTTAGTCAAAGTGTGTGACAAAACCCCCGCGCAAGCGGGGGTTTTTCTTTGGAAAGGATTCACGCTGGTCGCATCGAAAGCGTATGGCGTGTTGCAGCGCGAGAGCCGCGCCGCGTTGCCGCCGAGCAATCTGATACGCACTCAGCGTCGATGAATTTGCTGCCGGCAGAGTGCCGTCCATCGGTCGAACGAAAATTCCTCCGTTGGACATCGATCGCAAGGCTGCGTACGCGCACGCACCCATACCGAAAACGCAGCCAGGCGATCGCAGCAACTTCGGGGCCGCTAACACTGGCCAGCCTGCATCCCGGGCAAATAGAGTAGTCCGAGTGGCCGCAGTCACACCAATAGTCCAAGCTCCCAGCTATAAAGAGCAAACGATCGAAACACACGCGCTAGACTCCGCGCCCGGCGAAGCCCCTGTCGAAAGCTAAAAGAACCGTTTTCTAAATCAGACTGTTCATGCAACCCGTGCATCGGGAAAATTCTGCCGCTTGTCGTATTAAGCTCTCGCTAAAGCTATTGACACGACCAAACTGCGACAAGCACCCATTCCGCGATCGGCTGGGCTCTCCATTTGCCACTCGTGCAACTGAAAAGAAATTTAAATCAACGCGGGCTGAAATAACTTTTTCTAAACGCGGAATGCGGAGAATGTGCGCCACTGGCGAAATACAACGCGAGTTGGATGCCGAGCGCACGCATACGCGAGTTCAGGTGCAAGTGTTAAACTAGAGCGTCAACCCAATCATCCGGCTCGCATAGCCGGCAGCGCAAGGAATACGGCGTGACCAGAATCAGCAGCTACTGCCTGACGACCCTACTTGTCCTAGCGAGCAGTTTTGCTCAGGGCGCTGAGATCAACCAAAATTTCAAGCTGCTGCCCAACGCCGGAGAAGGCGCGGGATTAGACAGGATGGGTCAGGCTGTAGCGGTTTCCGGTACTACAGCGGTAGTGGGCGCGTATTTATCGAATAATGGTGCTGTCTCCAATGCTGGAGCAGTCCATGTGTTCACACGTACCGGTACAGCACAGGCGCCGACGTGGACGCGCCAGCAGAAGATCACACCTCCGAGCCCGACCGCGGACGACCTGTTCGGCAATGCTGTGGCTGTTTCGGGCGATACCCTCGCGATCGCTGCGGTCCAGGACGACGAAACCAGCATCGTCAATAGCGGCGCGATTTACGTATTTACACGCATTGGCTCAACCTGGACGCTGCAACAGCGGATTATCGCCAGTGACCCCACTGCCAATGCCGGTTTCGGACGATCCCTCGCCGTGGATGGCGATACCGTTGTCGTAGGGGCAAATCTTGCCAATGGCGGTACCGGTGCCGCCTACGTATTCACGCGCAGCGGCAGCAGTTGGTCGCAGCAGCAGCGCCTGTTGGCACAGGGAGGCGCCGTTTCTGATTATTTCGGCGGAAGTGTTGCGATATCCGGTGATCGCATAGTCGTTGGCGCAGAGCGAGCCAATGGCGGTAACAAGATCGATGTCGGCGCAGCTTACGCATTCGCACGAAGCGGCGCAGGTGTATGGACGCAGCAAACCAAATTGTCACCCAGCACCTTCGATGATGACGACAACTTCGGCAGCAGTGTCGGCATCAGCGGTAGCTCGATTGTCGTCGGCCAGCCCTATCTGGGCGTCGGCGTAGGCAGCAACAAGGGCGCCGCGATCGTTTTCGTTGAGCAGTCCAGCGGCTGGGTTTTCCAGGCCATCCTGACCGCGACGGATGCCAGCGCCAATGACTATCTGGGTCGCTCAGTGTCGATCTCGGGTGATCTGGTGGTTGCCGGTGCGTACTACGACGACACTGGGACCGGCACCAGCCCGATCGTCAACGGCGGCTCCGCCTACCTGTTCCGAAGAACCGGCACCGCGTGGGCTCAGTCCGACAAGTTCCTGGGCAGCGATGTGTTGCGTAACGACGCACTCGGTTCGGCCGTAGCCATCTCCGCCGGTGTATCCATCGTC
>JANMSL010000491.1:0-7194 GCA_031389245.1 Lysobacterales bacterium
AAGGCGGGGTTTTTCATTTAACCAAGGCATCGCGGCTTGACCAGCTCCGCTGTTAAAAGCCGCCGCTCCTTGTACGGTAGGAGCGCACCCGGGCGCGAATGGATGCCGCCGAGTGTTTATCGCGGCCGGGTCCGCTCCTACGGTAGGAGCGCACCTGGGCGCGAATTGGTGTTGCCGTGTGTTTGTCGCGGCCGGGTCCGCTCCTACGAGCGTCATCCCGATTCGATAGAATCCCCTCCCCTTTTCGGATCCTCATTCATGGCAGACACCCCGAACCCCCAAATCCCTCAGCGACTGGGGCCCTTGCCCTGGTTGATCTTCTCGTCGCGCTGGCTGCAGTTGCCGCTGTATCTGGGGCTGATCGTGGCCCAAGGTCTGTACGTGGTGCAGTTTTTACGTGAACTTTGGAAACTGCTGCACGAAGTATTCCAAGGGCACGGCCAAGCTGCGGTCGATACGGTGGCGCAGGTGGCTGCGCATGCTGCGCCGACGGTTGCTGCAGTTGCTGCGATGGAACCCCTTAAACACAATGCCGAAACCGCCATCATGCTGACCGTTCTCGGCCTGATCGATGTGGTGATGATTTCCAATCTACTGGTGATGGTCATCGTCGGCGGCTACGAGACTTTTGTGTCGCGTCTGGGCCTGCAAGGCCATCCCGATCAACCCGAATGGTTGTCGCATGTGAATGCTGCAGTGCTCAAAGTCAAGCTGGCCACGGCCATCATCGGCATCAGCTCGATCCATCTGCTCAAGACCTTTATCGAAGCGGAGACGCTGGACGAGAAAGTATTGATCTGGCAAACCCTGATCCATCTCAGCTTCGTGGTTTCTGCCCTGGCCATTGCCTGGGTGGATCGTCTGATGAGTTCGCCGACCCGGCAATCGGGTGGCACCACCCACTGAGGGAAGGTCTGAATAAGTCACCACTTCGCCTTCGCTGTACAGCTTATCGTTTGCCACACCCCAAAAAAACCTGCGGTTTTTCGCCCCCTGACTCAGGGGGCTGTCTAGGCTCCGAACTTGTTCAGAGGTTCCTGAGGTATCCGGATCGTGACGGTCGCCAGATGAAAGCAAAGAGCGCTCATCCGGGTCATGTAGCGAGCATGAACCCGAAACAGTCCCAATTCGATGCATTGGTGCGCGCCACGCATGCCGAGCTGTACCGGTTCGGCTATTGGCTATGCGGCAATGAAGCGCTGGCACACGATCTGACCCAGGAAACCTACCTGCGCGCCTGGCGTTCGCTCGACGACTTGCGCGATAGCAAGGCAGTAAAAGCGTGGCTGACCACAATCCTGCGTCGTGAACACGCGCGTCTGTTCGAACGCAAGGCACCGACCCGCCTGGAACCGATTGAAGAACTGGAACTGGCAGACGAAGACTGGCTTGGCCCCGAGCAAGGTGGCGAGGACAGCATCGTGCGACGTGCCATCCATGACCTGGATGTGAAGTATCGCGAACCGTTATTGATGCAAGTACTGGGCGGGTTCAGCTGCGAGGAGATCGCGCGCGAGCTGAAGTTAACCCCGGCCGCAGTGATGACGCAGCTTTTTCGCGCCCGGCAGAAACTGAAAGTAGCCCTGAGTGGGCGGGACGCGAAGGGATCTGTCCATGAATTGTCTTGAATTTCGTCGTGCCATCGCCGTGCAGCCCAAGCAATTGGATGCGTCTGCGCGCGCGCATCGTGATGAATGCCCGCGTTGCGCCCAGGCGCAAATAGGTGCGCTGCGCTTCGAAGCCGTGCTCGATCGCGGTCTGGCGATTCCGGTGCCGGCCGAGTGGGCGGATCGCATCCTGCTCGGTCAAACCACAATGGCCAGGCAGCAAAGCTCTGGGCGACGCACGGTGATCTGGCGAATCGCGGCCGGGCTTGCGCTCACCGCCGGCATTGTCAGCGTGTCATGGTTGGCTCTGGCGCCGCAGCAATCGCTGGCAGCGATATCGATTCAACATCTGGGTCACGAGCCCATGTCGCTTAGCGCGCAAGAAGTGGTATCCGGAGTGGCCCTGCGTGAATCCTTCGAGCGGCTCGGTGTGAAACTGCTGCACTCGCCGGGGACCTTCAGTTACCTGAGAATCTGCCCGCTCGGTTCACGACGCTCGCTGCACATGGTGATGCAGCAACGCTCGGGTGCTGTGACGGTGATCTACGTGCCGGGCGAGCGCGTCGCGCGCAACGATTTTGCCGAACAAGATTTGCTCGGTCGAGAGATCACGGTCAGCGGCGGTGCGCTGGTGATGATGGCTGCGAGCCGCGCCGATTTTGATGCCATCGAAGCGGGTTTCCGCGCGGCGCTGTAAGCGAAAACGGTGGCGGCTGCTAAACGTGGGTCCGCGCTGCGCGCGGACGCTCTTTCTCTCCCGTCGTCAATTCATCGGAGGCGCCCACTGGGTGCCTCCTACAACTCAAGGGAAGGTCTGAACAAGTCGCCACTTCGTCTTCGCCACACTGCTTATTGCTTGCCAACCCCCCCGTTTTCAACAGCGCAGCTGGTCAACCCGCGGTTTTTTTTGCCCTCTGACTAAGGGGGCTATCGCGGCTCGCAACTTGTTCAGAGGTTCCCTAGCTCCGCAGGTGCAAGCTGAGACTACGATCGTGTCGACTGCAGGATGGAGTGCTCGCCGCGCTGCGTCGCTGCCACGCCGAAGCGCTGCCGCTGCGGCGGCTTAACTTCAATCCACTATGCTTGCCGCATGAGTGTTAGAGACTGCCTATGACTGCCGCCCGTGTACTGGTCGTCGACGACGAACCCGATATCCGCCATTTGATCGAAGACATCCTGCGCGACGAGGGCTATAGCGTGCGCACCGCAGAGTCGGTCGCGACTGCGCGCGCCGCGCTGGCGTTGGAAACTCCTGAGCTGATGCTGCTGGACGTGTGGTTACCCGACGGCGACGGATTGCGTTTTCTGCGCGAAACGATCGAAGCTGTCGGGCTGCCCTGTCCCACGGTGATGATTTCCGGTCATGGCAGTATTGAATCGGCAGTGGAAGCAGTGCGCTTGGGCGCTTACGACTTTCTCGAAAAGCCGGTTTCGTTGGCCAAACTGTTGTTGACCGTGAAGCGCGCGTTGGAGACAGCGCAGCTGCGGCGTGAAAACGCAGGGCTCAAGCAACTGTTGTTGCCCGTGGCGCCAGTCGGCGACAGCGCCGGGGTGCGCGTACTGCGCGCTCAGCTGGAGCGGGCTGCACATAGCGACGCGCCGCTGTTGATTCGGGGTGAAGCTGGCACCGGCAAGGAATCACTGGCGCGCTACGTGCACCAGAGCGGCCCGCGCGGGCATGCTGCATTCGTGCGAATGGCTCCGGCCAGCCTGCCGCCGGAGCGCATGATGGCCGGCCTGTTCGGTGTCGAGGCGCGCGGTGATGTGATTCCAGGCGCGTTTGAGCAGGCCAGTGGTGGCTCGGTCTATATCGACGAGATTGCGGCACTCGACGAAATCACCCAGGCACGACTGGCTGCTGCCTTGGAGACCCGACAGTTCCTGCGCGAGGGCGGTACCCAATCGTTGCCACTGGCCGCCCGCATCATCGCCAGCAGCAGTCAGGCACCAGAACGCGAACTGCAGAATGGCAAGCTGCGCGAAGATCTGTTCTATCAACTCAACGTGCTTGGTGTCAGCGCCGCGCCGCTGCGCGAGCGCAGCGAAGATATCCCCGAGCTGCTGCACTCCCAGGTTGCGCAACTGGCCGAACGCGACCTGTTGCCGCAGCGCGGCTTCGAGCCAGCCGCTATGGACCGTTTGTGCCGCCACAGCTGGCCCGGCAATTTGCGCGAGCTGCGCAATCTGGTGCAGCGCCTGTTGATTCTGGGCGGCGACGGCGACATTGATCTGGAGGAAATCAACGAGGCGCTGGGCATCGTCGCGCCCGGGCCGGGGCGTAGCGCCGGTGATTTTCTGCTGGACCTGAGCTTGCCGCTGCGCGATGCCCGCGACCGCTTCGAACGTGCCTATCTGATGCGCCAACTCAAACTCTGCGCTGGCAGCGTCAGCAAGCTCGCCAACTTGTCCGGCATGGAGCGCACCCACTTGTACCGCAAGCTCAAAGACCTCGGCGTCGATCCCAAATCGCTGGATACCGCCTGAACGCAAAACGTCCGCGCACAGCGCGGACCCACACCGGCTCCGGGACTTTGGTGGGTCCGCGCTGCGCGCGGACGCTCCGTGCAGATGTTTACCCCAGCACAGACACGCTCCAACATCAACTCACTGCTCAACACGCTCGGCATGCGGCTGATCAGAATTGCGCGCCTCGATGGCGGTTCGCTGCTCGCGCGCTTCGCGCTGCAGATCCTTGAGCGCGCCGACGTCGATCGGGCGGATCGATTCGATGCGGCAGGTGTAGTTTCGCACCAGCACCGTGTCAAAGCGTGCGTAGACGCGATTGAGCGACGAGGTCAACGCGATGCTCTGCGCAAAGTCCAGGTCGTGGCATAACGGCATCACCTGGATCAACCAGGCTTCCCGTGGCTTGGTCCACACCGCAAGATGCGCTTTGCCGAGCGGAGTCCAGGAATTCAAGCTGAAATAGCGGAACGACTTCACCGGCTCGCCGGCTACCGCCAGATAGCGTTGCAGCTGCTCCTGCCTGCGCTGCACCGGATTGCCGGCGCAGGCACTGAGCAGCAGGAGGCTGATGATGATCAGCGTGCGAATCGGGTGCATGAGGTACTCCAAGGACCAAGTGATTGGAATATACGCCCGCGCACTGAATGGCGCTGTGCTGTCTGGTGCCGGCACCGAAGTCAGTTCAATCCCGATTCACTCTGGCGCTGCGCAACCTCGCGGCTGAACGATCATTTCCTTGGCAGCCGTTGGCGCACTTCTGCTGACGCCCGAGCCTGCATGGAACATGCACATCGTCTTCTCCACAATGCCGCGCGTTGCACGCAGTTGTCGTTGGCAGACTCATCGCTTTGCTACGGGCATCGGATCACGGGAAAGATACGAGCACCAAGCCACTGGCGAAACCTGTCCAATCTGACAGCTTTCCTAGAGTGCGCCTGTCGCGTATCTGTGCGCTCGGGGGCGCTGTTTCGTGCAGGCTCGCAAGATTCGTCCAGCGTGCGCGCGCAGTATTGCGGTCGCGGCACGACGACGTGTTGAGCGGCACGGTCGAGCGCGTAAGTCGACTTCCCCAGTCATGAAATGCGCAAGCGTGTAGTCGACATGACGATGGGGACCGCACGATGCCAGATCTCTACGACCTCGGCGCGCATCTCGCCGTCGATTGGTTGGCAGCGTCGCGGCAAATGACCATGGGGGTTTTCCAAATGCGTTACGCAACGTTTCTGACTGCTGTGTTGCTGCTCGCTGCGGCTGCGATTACAACTGCCGCCGCACAAGACGATCTGCAGCCGGTTGCAACTGCGCCACCGAGCGCCGCCGTGGCGACCGACCCGCCCGTTTCCGAGTCTGATGACCCACCCTCGAACATTTGCCTGCCGGCGCAGATCATCGTGCACCAACAACACCAGGGTGTGCCGATGCGGCTGGGCGAGTGGTTGACCCTGGTAGTCAGCGGCGCCTGCAAATCCGACGTGATGACGCAGCTCGCAGCCAGCGGTGCACAACCGGGTGCGGCCAGTCAAACGAGCGGGATTGCGCTGTTGCTCAACGACGTGCCGATGCAGAACCTGCCCATGGTCTCGGCCCAGGGCGATGACCCCGCGCAGCTGTTGCTCAGTTTCCGCCTGCAGCGTGATTCAGAGCAGAATAATGATGACCAGGAACACAATCGCGAATCCTGGAGCACGTTCCTGCGCGACAACGAAAGCTGTTGCCAATCGGCCTTGCACCTGAAGGAAATGAATGTCGCTATCGCGATTGCCATTGGCACTCGCCCCGCCGCCGCGCTCGGCCCCCTTCAGAACATTCAATTCCGTGTCGAAGATCGCAGCGTCGTTGCGTGGACTTTCTGGGTGCTGCTGATCGTCTTCGTGCTCGGCTACGGGCTGTGCATCCGCAGTCCCACGCTACTGCGCGACACAGCGGATGGTTCGTACAGCCTGGCCAAGAGTCAAATGGCTTTCTGGGGCTTGCTGGTAGCGCTCTGTTTCTCCGGTGTCTGGTTTGTCATCGGCAGCATGGAGCAAATTCCGAGCGAGGTACTGGTACTGCTCGGCATCTCGGCAACCACCGGCTGGCTGGCGCCCTATGCAGGCATCACCAGTGTGACCAATGCCATGACCGACCTGAACACGCAGCAGCAACACGTGTTGACGGCGACCGCCACCGCCAGCGCGCAATTGCAGGACACGACCGAACACGCAGCGAAACTGCAATCGATCAGTGACACGATGCTGCGCACCGCCGTGCGTGCGCACCTGCAGCGGATCGGCGGATTCCTGCGCGACATCTGCTCGGACGGCAACGGCGTCGGCGTGCATCGCGTGCAGGCGGTGGCATGGACGCTGATACTCGGCGTGGTCTTTGTCTGCGAGGTGACCACGGTGATTTCCATGCCGGTGTTCTCCACCAACCTGTTGCTGTTGCTCGGCATCAGCAATGGCACTTACCTGACCATGAAGACCAAGGAACAACCCTGAGGTCGATGCACCTTCGTTGCAGCAACAACACACCGGTTGAGCGCAATACGTAACCCTTCAGGAGAACGCAGATGCTTGTACTCGGAGTTGCCGGTTCCAATCAGACCAAGACGCTCGATCCCAAGCAGGCGGTACTGAAGTCCGCGTTGGATGCGTTGCAGAAATTGGGCTATAGCCCGCGCGATGCACTGTTTCTGGTGCTGCAATGGCTTGCCAAGCAATTGAAGGGCGGTGATGTGCACGCGGGCGCAGTGATGACGGCGCTGCTCGACAAGCTCCAGGCCGGTGCTGGACTGGAGCCGGCTGTAGTTGCCGCTCTGACCGCAACCGGACCCGGGCAGCGCCTGTTGGACCGTATCGAAGATCTGCAAAATGAGGTCCCTTTTCTGTTCCGGCTCGACGAGTCCGGCCTGCCACGTTTGTGCACGCTGCAGGAGTTGGTTGACGGCAAGCCAGCGGAATTGAATTTCAGTGAGTCACGATCCTCTGACCTGAGTTCAGCGCCGCTTTCGTTTACCGTGGGTGTCACTGCCGGTGTCAAACTGGGTATGCGCGTGGTCTCCACTGCGACCGCCAAATCGACTTGGAGCGCTACGTTGGGTCAGCCGCAGGATCTGGGCTTCGTGCTGTATGCGGGCGGC
>JANMSL010000518.1:0-1556 GCA_031389245.1 Lysobacterales bacterium
AGCTGTTCGTGCTGAGCGCCGGCACCCGGGTGTATCAGCAATCGGTCACCACGTCCGCCCTGGTCAAATCCCAGTTGGTGACGACCGCCGGAAGCCTTCGTGCACTGGGTACCGACCAAACCGGCACACCTAGCCTGGTCGGAAGCCCTTTAACCACGGTTGGCAATGCGCAGTTGATGAATTGGCGCGAAGTACTGGATTGATTCGCCGGGCGCTACCCGCAAAAAAATTCGGGTAGCGCCCTTTGCCCCCCAAGATGCCCACCATCAGTGTTGCGATTTTGCTTTCGATGGCGGTGCATGCGATATCGCTGCTGATGCTTGGAATCGTTGGTCCAGTTGGAAGAGTTGAGCAGAGGCTGCCCAAGGAGAGTGGCGCACAGTTTTACGTGCGTCTCGCACAGACTGACGTTGCCGTTTTGGATCAGCAAAACGCGCCCGAAAACACCGGTATCAGTGCGCTTCCGGCACCGAAGGAATTTCCGCCCATCCTGCGGCGTGCAGTTCAGAGCCAGGTCTCTGTCGTCAACTTGCAGGCGGATGTGCCCGCTGAAACATTCCTGCCTTCGTCCGAGATCCAGCGGCCGGCGGAACTGCTGTTACCGTTCGATGCCGACCTGATACCCGGCGCAACTGGCGTGATTGGCCGCGTGCACCTTGAACTAAAGATTGATCGCCACGGGAAGGTGCGCGATGCCCGCGTGATCGATTCGGTCGATCCCGGCAAAACAATGGAAAAAGTGATCGTCTCCTGGCTGAAGAGCAGTCCATTTCAGCCCGGCCGCAAGGACGGGGTGCCCGTCAACAGCCTGCTTCAAGTCGATCTTACGTTGTCGCCACCTGATCGGGGCGACCCGAACTTCCGCGCCACCCGTTCACCGGGTCAGCCGCTTTGGATGGACGACAAAGGCAAATTCATTAATGACGCACCGGCCGCGCTCGCGCGCTGAATGGTGTCGCCAAGAGAATTCATATTCAGACGCGCGCAGCTGACCGCTGCTTCGGAATATTGCGAAGCCTTATGTCGACACTCAATCGCCGAAACTCTTGTTCGTTAGCCCACGCGGCAATGGAAAAGTGATGCTCTCGGTGATGCCCTCTAGTTCGCGGACGCTGCCGGCGCCCAGGGATTTAAGCTTGGTGACCACATCGCGAACCAGCACCTCAGGTGCCGAGGCGCCTGACGTCACGCCTATGCGGCGCTTGCCGACAATCCAGGCGGGATCGACTTCTTCCGCGCTATCGACCTGATAGGTTTCGCATCCGAGTAGCGCCGCCAATTCACGCAGGCGATTGGTGTTGGAACTACTACGCGATCCGACGACGACAACCATTTCCACCTGTGGCGCCATGAATTTTACGGCATCCTGACGGTTCTGCGTGGCATAACAGATGTCGTCTTGCTTGGGCCCGACAATGTGCGGAAACTTGTGCTTGAGCGCATCGATCACCTTTTGGCAGTCGTCCACCGATAGCGTGGTCTGCGAAACGTAGGTCAGCTTGCTGTCAGCGGGAAATTCGAGCTTTTCGACGTCAATCTCGTTGAGACCGAGATTG
>JANMSL010000579.1:0-1552 GCA_031389245.1 Lysobacterales bacterium
CCCATCTCGGCATGCCGGGTTTCGTTGATGCAAACATTGACCAGATGAATCGGTGCGCCCTTGCGCACGATCGCATCGCGCGCATCGGTGCCAGTGACTTGGTCATCATTGGCCTGCACTTCGGTAACGCCGATGTTCTCGCGGAAGCGGTCGATATTTGACGCACCCAGGTAGGCGCGCGCCAATCGTTGCGTGTAGATACTTCCCAAGCTGCTGGCATTGACGAAGCCGCGGAAAAATCCCTGACTGCTGGCCAGCACGATCAGGAAGATCGCCGCGTAAGCCGGCGCCGTCAGCGTCTGCGGCACCGGCGTGGTGATCGGTCCGAAATTCCACACCAAACCGTGCGCGATGGTTGCCAGCGCCACGGCCCAGACCATGAACAAGGCGAACGCGAACAGGGCGAGGACCGCGTTCAGCGGCAACGCACGCGCACGCGTGGTGCCGGCATTCAGGCGTTGGTACCACTCCAGAACGCGCGGAGCAAACGCAGCGGCGCCAAGGCCGCTGCCCAATGCCGTCAGGATCGATCCCAGGTTTTCTCCCGCCGAGAAGTGCGCGTAGAAGTAGGCACCCAGGGCGTCAATCAGGTACAGCACAAATGCGGCGGCGATTGGCACCAGCAAGCCGGACAGGGCCTTGGTCAGATGGTGTCGGGGCACGCGTGGCCAGGCACTCTGGTCGCTGTCATCGAGTCGGGTGATACGCGCCTGTTCGTTGAGCACGATCAGAATGGCCGAAAAAGAAAATACCGCCCACGACACCAGAAACAGCTCGACGAAATCCTGATCGATGGCACGTTCAAGACTATTGAATGCGCCCAGCACCGGCCCGCCAAAACGATGACCGATGTTGAGCATGCCTGACATCGCCGTGAGCATGATGATCAACACCCAGGCCGCGCCCAACCACCAACGGCTCAACACTGCGATGGCGCCGGTCAGGTGCAGTCCGAGCATTGCAACCCAGAGACTGAGCACCGCGGTACGAAACAGCGAAGCGGCATGCCAGACATTTGCGCCGCCACCGCTGTCAACGTCGAGGTTGCGCTGGAACACCAGATAGATGATCAAAGCAGTGATCAGTGCCGGACCCGGGCCGACGAATAGGATCCGCTTCCAGGGTGCGCTGGCCGGGCGCAGATTCGGGATGGTCCAGTAAGCCGCCGCGATCGGTGTGAACGCGAACGCAATCAGCGCGAACACCAGAAAGTAATAGGGCGAGAAGGCAAGCAGATCGGCCCCCTGTGCCGGCCATTGCAGACGCGGCTGCCAAACCTCGGTGGCTTCGTTTTGCGGCAGCGCGGTGTACAACCCCCAGCGCAGCAACTGCATGGCCAGCAACACCAACATGGCCAGCGTGGCATAAACCATCTGCAGCGAGAGCCAGTTGCGCACGACCGTGGCCAGTGCCAAAAGGTAATCACCCGAGCCGGTCGGCGCCAGATAGCGCCCGTTTTCGCGCAGCCAGTGCATCACGTGCCGGCCGTAGCAGGGAGTGATTGCGTCGCTGCTGGGCGCGCCCGCAGTCGGCTGCGCAACATCATCGACCA
>JANMSL010000606.1:0-2351 GCA_031389245.1 Lysobacterales bacterium
GCGCGATCAAGTCAGCCGCAGGATTGTCGCGCCCGGGTGCGCTCCTACGTCAACGCACTTCGCTGAAAAATTTACGATAGTGCGGCGAGAAAAATGCGGCGTCTGGTGATTTTCCGGGGGCGAGCGTCTTGGCAATGCGGATATCCCCTTCCGCTGCAGATTTCTGCGATGCCGCTTCGACCGGCTGCAACTCAAACAGGGTGTAGCGCGCGGCTGAGCGCAGTAACAACGCATGAAATCGAGCATTGTTACTCAGCGTGTTGGCGTCAGCGGTCGCTGCCTTGCTGAATCGTCCATTGAGATAATCGTCGAGCAAGCCCTGCAACGCGGCCGGCAAAGCGGGCACCGTCGCTGCTGGCAGGTTCGTAGAGGTTGCTGTCGGCGTCGGCGGCGCCTGCACCGGTAGCTTGGCCGGGGTGTTGACCACGGGCTGATCGATCGGGGGCTGCACGGGTGGCGCTTGCACCGGTTTGGTCGGTGGCGGCTTTTGCGCAGCGAGCTTGCTCTTACAGGTCCGCGTCGCTTCGTCGGCGATGCCTTTGAACTGGCTGCTGTCATTGATAATGGTCGCCGCTGCCGGGTCACCAAACCAGCGCATTGCGCCCGCGCAATCGCCTTGTCGATAAGCAGCCAAGCCCAGATAGTATTGCGGCACATAGGCCTCAAAACGCTGGCCATACAAGCGCGTGCGCGACAACGGTGTAGTCGATCCGGCAAGTGCCTTGCGCATCAACGACTCGACTTCAGACCAGTTCTCGTCGCCGGCGGCGTCTGCTCCACGCGCATAATCCTGTTTGTAGTCCGCGAACACAGGGGCCGCGAGCGCGAGCGCCGCGATCAAAATCAGCAGGCGGAGTGAGCGCGGCTCAAAGTCCGACACGACGTCGATACTCCTTTGCATCCAGCCGCGCGAAGCGGGTCGCAACCGATGCCTGCGCACCTTGCTTGACCTGCACCATTTGCTCGACCGACCGACCACCCTCCGGATGGCTGAAGGTGACCCGATAAAGCCCAGCCGGAACCCGAATGCGCAGCGGCGTGGTGACGTCAACCGGCAGCGGCACCGGTTTTCGCGCACTGTCGGTCAACGATTCGACCTTACCCCACGGGTAGGCGATCAATACCAGGTCTCCAGCACTGGATTCGATGCGCGTCTTTTCAGCGAGCACGATGCGCTCGCGTGTTCGCACCAACTCGTTGCGGAATTTTTCAATGGCGGCATCGCTGGGAAAGCGCTGCCGATAACCATCGCTCAGTCGCGAAACACGATCGACTTCGTTGACCGCAGTCGCCATCGCCACGGATTCTTCAAGGGCGTTGATCAAACTGCGGCGCGCGGTCAGTACATCGACATCCTGCGGATTTGCCTTGAGCAACTCGCTGGCGATATCCACCCCGGACAAGAAATTCGCTTCGACCAATGGGCGTGCCTCGGCCGCTTTGAGGATGCGCTCGATCTGGTCGCGTCGGCCTTGCTCGCGTTGCGCAGCGACCTGTTGCAGATCCAGTTGCCGCGCGACCGCGCTCAACGCCGGATGCGTCGGATACAGCATCCGCGCCTCACCCACCAAGGTGTTCGCCTCAGGTAAGGCACCCTCGGCAGCGAGCGTGCTGGCTGCTTCGGCAATACGCTGCGGTAATCCATCTTTCAGTGCCAATGCATCCTTGTTGCGCGGATCCTTCGCCAACGCCTTGTCCAGATACTCGCGGGCATTGTTGCCCGGCGGAGAAACAAATCGTCGATCCATGGTCGCCTGGCGCGCGTCGCCGATGAATTTGATCAGACTGCGTTGATCTGCGCTGAGCTTGCCTTCCGCTTCGGTCTTCAGTGCCGTGGCGGCGACCTGGCCGGGTACCAGTCGCAATGCCACGTCGATCTGCTGCAGCGCTGCACTGGCATCGCCCGCGCCCAGACTGCGACGGGCCATGCTCACCAATGCATCCGCAAGCCGTGCGGTGCGTCCGGCCAGATCGCGATGCTTGGGATCCACGGCGCGGATCTGTTCCAACGTCTGCAGCGCATTGTCGGCGGCCGGGTCGGTGAGCTGTCCGCGATTGATCTGGCCGTCGAATTGCGCATATAAACCCGACAATTTTTGATCCAACGCGCGGCGCGCGACCGCATCGGTCAGCTGCTTGTGCAGCGCGATCCAGGCAGGATCGGTACGCAACTGCGTTTCCAGCTCACCCAAATGCTGATTGGCCAGCTCCAGGCTTCCAGACTTGAGTGCGTCCTGCACGGGACGCAAGAGCCTTTGTGTAATTGCGGCCTGCATTTCCCGGACGCCCTTGTCGGCCGGCGCAATCAGTGCGGCCTGCGCCAATAAGGCGTAACTACCCGTTGCCCCCAG
>JANMSL010000672.1:0-5962 GCA_031389245.1 Lysobacterales bacterium
GCCAGCAGTGCCAACTCCTGCGTATCCATGTCCACCAACACACCAGCATCGAGCTTGCGCTGTCCTGCCACCCATACGTCACTGACATCGCGACGATTGCTGGCGTACACCACTTGAGATATCGCGTTGTACACCGGCAGCGTGTCGAATTGATCGAGCCGCAGCGTGGCCAGGTCAGCGGCCTTGCCAATTTCGATGGAACCGATTTCTGATTCCAGACCGAGCGCGCGTGCGCCGCCCAGAGTTGCCATGCGCAAGGCACTGGCGGCATCGAGCGCCGCAGCATCGTTGGCGACCGCTTTGGCGAGCAAGGCCGCGGTGCGCATCTCGCCAAACAGATCGAGGTCATTATTGCTGGCGCAGCCATCTGTACCGAGTGCCAGATTGATCCCTGCCCTGCGCATTTTCTCGATCGGCGCAAATCCGCTGGCGAGCTTGAGGTTGGATTCGGGGCAGTGCGCAACACTGATGCCGGCTTCGGCGCAGAATGCGATTTCAGAATCATTGAGCTGGGTCATGTGTACTGCGATCAGGTTGCGGTTGAGCAGTCCCAGGCGCCGCAGGCGCGAGAGTGGCCGTTCACCATGTTTGGCAAATGCATCTTCAACTTCGAATGCGGTCTCGTGCACATGCACGTGTACCGGAATATCCAGCTGGTCCGAGTACATGCGGATTCGTTCGAAACTGGCATCGCTGACGGTGTATGGCGCGTGTGGCGCCCAGGCTGGACGCAAGAGCGGATTGCCCTTGATCTGATCGTAGACCGCGAGACACTTGTCAAAGTACTCGTCGGCGCTGCTCGCCCACGCGGTTGGAAATTCAATAACTGTCAATCCGATGCCGGCGCGCATGCCGATTTCGGAGAACACCGCGGCGGCGACTTCGGGGAAAAAGTACATTTCGTTGACACAGGTGACACCACCGCGCACTAACTCGGCCGCCGCGAGTCGGCAGCCATCGCGGACCAGATCGGCGCCGACGAACTTGGCCTCGGCGGGCCAGATATGCCCTTGCAGCCAGGTCATCAAGGGCAAATCGTCGGCAATGCCGCGCATCAATGTCATCGCCGAATGGCAGTGGATATTGATCAGTCCAGGCAGTAACACGTGCCCCGGACGCGAGACAGTCTGAGTCGCCTGGTACTTTGCACGCGCCGCAGCCTGAGGCAGCAGGTCCAAAATACGTCCGGCGTGAACAGCGACGGCATGCTGCTCCAATACGACGGCATGTGGCTCGACCGGAATCACCCACTCGGCTTCGATGATCAGGTCGACGACTTGAGGTGCCATGAGTTCCTTGGTGCTGCATTGCGGGGAAAGTGGGCCTTCGGCATCACCGCAGGGCACGCCCCACTGCGATGTCGCTAGCCGCTATTTGACACGATTCATGTACTCGCCGGTGCGAGTGTCGCACTTGACGATTTCACCTTGTTGCACGAAAAGCGGCACGCGTACTACAGCCCCAGTTTCCAGCTTGGCTGGCTTGCCGCCGCCGCCGGAAGTGTCGCCGCGCACGCCCGGATCGGTTTCGACAATCAGCAGTTCGACAAAAGTAGGCGGCGTCACCGTCAACGGCGCACCATTCCACAACGTCACCATGCACACTTCATTGCCCTTGACCCATTTTGCAGCTTCGCCCATGGCGCTGGCATCCGCTGACATCTGTTCATGGTTTTCCTGACTCATGAAGTGCCAGAACTCGCCGTCGTTGTACAGGTACTCCAGATCGGTATCCATCACGTCAGCGGCTTCGAGCGCGTCTGTGGTTTTCATGGTTTGCTCCATGATGCGACCGGTCTTGATGTTGCGATACTTGACGCGGGTGAAGGCTTGGCCCTTACCCGGTTTGACGTATTCGGTATCGATGATCACGCAGGGTGCGCGATCGACCATGATCTTCATACCGTTCTTGACGTCATTCATGCCATAGCTGGCCATGCGAATCTCCAAATGCGAAAAGCCGCTGGCAACGCGGCTGAAAGTGTTAAGGCCGCAGGCAACACGGCTAGAATGTCGAGCAATGAAAGACTGCCGAGCCGGGGACCCCGGCATGACCCGCCCATGATAGCTGCAACACCGATCGATGCCCATGCGCCGGACTGGCGTCGTGAGTGGCGCGAGGCCGTAACCGATCCACGTGAGTTGCTGCGCTTGCTGGGGCTCGATGCGCTCGCCGACCGAATCAGCCTTCCGCCACGTGAAGGTTTTACGCTGCGTGTGCCGCGCAGTTTCGTTGCGCGCATGCGCCGCGGTGACGCTGCGGATCCCTTGTTGCGCCAAGTATTGCCGCTGATCGACGAGGAACTGCCCGTTGCCGGCTACGACCTCGACGCGGTCGGCGATTTGGATAGTCGCGCGCAGGCAGGCGTGCTGCACAAGTACGAGGGACGGGCACTGCTGATCACCACCGGCAGTTGTGCCGTGCACTGTCGCTACTGCTTCCGACGTCATTTTCCTTATGCCGAAGAGTCCGCTGCGCGCGATCGCTGGAAAACGGCGGTCGCGTATTTGCGTTCGGATCGCTCGATCAGTGAAGTGCTGCTCAGTGGCGGCGACCCGCTGTCGCTGGCCACACATCGTCTGAATGAATTGACCGACGCGCTCGCGCACATTCCCCACATCCGCCGATTGCGCGTGCACACACGCCTGCCGATCGTGCTGCCATCGCGGGTGGATACTGAATTGTGCGACTGGATCAGCTCGCTGCCCTGGCCTGTAGCCATTGTCGTGCATACCAATCACGCCAACGAAATCGACGCGTCCGTTCGCATCGCACTGCGTCAACTACGCAACACCGGTGCCACACTGCTCAACCAGAGTGTGCTGTTACGCGATGTCAACGATAGTGTAGACGCCCTGGCCGAGCTGTCTGAAACGCTGTTTGAATCCGCCGTGCTGCCCTATTACCTGCACTTGTTGGACCGGGTTCAGGGGACCGCACACTTCGATGTTCCCGAGGAGACCGCGGCTGCCATCGAGCGCTCGCTGCGCATGCGCCTGCCCGGGTACCTGATGCCACGTTGGGTGCGAGAGATCGCCGGCGAGCCCTTCAAAACACCGATCGCGGAGTTGTCGAGGCAGCCGCCTGCGCCGCACTTTTCGGACGATCCCTAACGCCTGACGATCACGGCGAGCGCGGCTCCCAGATTGACGCCGCATTTATCCAGCGATCGTGTCACGCTTATTCACACCTGCACCAACAAATCGTGTCAACGCCATTGATCGTCGAAATGCTGGCGCCCGACGGGGCTGATGGGGTACAAAGAGCGCCCCTGGATCGTGAATCGTTATGGCAAAGCAGGAACTCGTCATTCGGATTTTGCTGGTTGAGGATTCGATGGACACCGCGGAGCAGTTGGTCAGCATGCTGCGCAACGCCGGAATCCCTGTCCGCCCTAACCGCGCCGATTCCATGAAGGCCGTGGCACAGCAGATTGCTGACGCGCAGCCCGATCTGGTGCTGGTCAGTGCGACCAACAAGCAGCCAACGTTTGCGGAAACCATGTCCGTGGTCGCAGCCACCGGCAAGGACATTCCTGTCATTCCTGTCCTAAAAGTGATTGATGAGGCGTCATTCCTCGGTGCTTTTGCCGCTGGTGCGCGTGGTATTGCGTTGCTCAGCAACTCGGAACAAACGCAATTGGTGGTGCGCACCGAGTTTGCTGATCTGCATACCCGTCGATCGGTGCGGCGCCTGGAAAATGCCCTGCGCGAGGTTGAGCGGCGGTGCGATGCGCTGCTCGAGTCGTCACGTGATCCGATTGCGTTTCTGCATGAAGGCCTGCACGTGCGCGCCAACAAGGCGTATCTTGATATGTTCGGCTACGACGACTTCGAGGACCTCTCCGGGCTTTCGATTCTGGATATGGTCTCGCCCAAGTACGCCGATGATTTCAAGTCCCTGCTCAAGCGCATCTCCAAGGGCGAGAAGCCGCCCGCGCGGCTCGAGCTCGAGGCGCAACATGCCGATGGCGGCAAGTTTGCTGCGCTGATGGAGTTTGCCGAGGCCACGTTTGAAGGCGAACCCTGCCTGCAAATTACTTTCCATCGTAATGAGACCAATGCCGAGCAGGCGGAGGAGCTCAATCGACTGCGCCAGCAGGATCTGGTCACCGGACTGTTCAATCGCCAGTACTTCCTGGCAGAGCTGGACAAGATCGTCGGCGAAGCTGCCAAGGGCCGAAATGATCTCAGTCTGTTGCTGATCGAAGCCGACAATTTCCGCAAGGTGCTGGACAACGTGGGCGTTGGCAATGCGGACCTGCTCCTGTCCGACATGGCCAACCTTGTTCGAAAGCAGTTGGGCGAGCGTGACATCATCGCGCGCGTCGGCGAGCAGACATTTGCTGTGCTGGTGCCGAGCGCGTCGCACGAAGAAGCACACGCCCTGGGTACGCGCATGTGCAAGGCTTTTGAAGTGCATGTGTTCGAGTTGAACCAGAAGTCGGTCAATCTCACCGCAAGCGTTGGCGCGGTTTTTATCGGCGAAAAAATCGCCAATGCCCAGACCATCATGGGCGAAGGCGCGAATATCCTGCGCACCGCGCAAAACGACGGCGGCAATCGCGTCAGCGTTTTTGACCCGGCGGCGCAGGACAAGGCCGATGCCGAGAAGCAACGCGCCTGGTTGAACCTGGTCAAGGATGCGTTGGCCCATGACGGCTTCTCGCTGTTCTTCCAGCCGATCATCAGCATCATGGGTGAGGAAGGCGAGTTTTACGAGATCCTGTTGCGGCTGAACGGCCCGAAAGGTGAAATCAGTCCCGGATTCTTCCTGCCGATTGCCGAGCGAAATGGGCTCATGCCCGCGATCGATCGCTGGGTAATCTCGCATGCCATCAAAGTGCTGGCCGAGCGCGAACGCGAAGGCCGCAAGTGCACGTTCTTCGTAAAGATTACGCCGTACTCGGTGGAAGACGCCACGCTGCTGCCGTGGGTGGCCAGTCAGCTGCAGGCGGCGCGCCTGCGCGGCGATGCTTTGGTGTTTGGTATGCCGGAAAGCAAAGTCGTCACCAATCTCACCAACGTGCGTAAATTCCAGAAAGGCCTGGAACAGTTGCACAGCCATTTTGCCATCGAGCAATTTGGCAGCGGGCTCAACTCTTTCCAGTTACTCAAGCACCTCGACCCTACTTATCTGAAAGTGGATAGAACGTTCATGGCCGACTTGCCCAAGAACAAGGACAGCCAGATCAAAGTGCGTGAGATTTGCGATATGGCACGTGCTGCCGGCAAGATCACCATTGCCGAGTTTGTCGAAGATGCCGCCAGCATGTCGATCCTGTTTTCCTGCGGCGTCAACTTCGTCCAAGGGAATTTCCTGCAGGAGCCGGAAAAGGTCATGTCGTACGACTTCGGCGGGGCTTGACGTTTTCGCTTCAGCGGACCGACACAGTTTGATGCAGCAAGGCCGGCGCGCGCAGCGTCCTTGGTCATCCCTGCAGCGTGCACGTCCGTCGCAGGCTGACCGAGCACGCGGAATTTCTTGCCGTGCGGCGCATTGAGCAAACTGTTCTTCGATCGGTGCCAGCGAACCGAATTCCAGGTGAAAAAAAACCCGGCCGCGAGGCCGGGTTTTTCAATCTCGCGCTGTGCGCTTTGATTAGGCAGCCTGAACCTGGTCAGCCTGCAGGCCCTTCGGGCCTTTGACGACGACGAAGCTCACTTTCTGGCCTTCCTGCAGCGACTTGAAGCCGGTGCCCTGGATGGCGCGGAAATGCACAAACAAATCAGCGCCGCTTTCCGGGGTGATGAAGCCAAAACCCTTAGCGTCGTTGAACCATTTGACAGTACCAACCTGACGATCTGACATAAACTAACTCCTTGAAACATTTGAAGGAAATCACGGCCGAAGAGTCTTCGGTCCGAGTCTGAGGTTGCAGGGAGTAGTGATCTAAACCACCAGTAGATCGACAGATCAACAGGATCAGGTCACGATGCAATGTGACCCTGCCAACACAGCG
>JANMSL010000710.1:0-11336 GCA_031389245.1 Lysobacterales bacterium
GCGATCGCTGATCACAGGGCCATGTCGGCTGGTACGAATCGTCAGCGAAACCGGTGCGTTTTGCTTTCGCAGGGGTCCGGGGAAATCTGACCCCAGCGGAGCAAACTACGCCGTCGAAGACCAGTGGCAGCCGTTTGCGTCCCGCACCGAGAGCATCCGCGTGCGGGCAGATTTCCCCGGACCCCTGCGAAAGCAAAACGCACCGGTTTCGCTGACGATTCGTACCAGCCGACATGGCCCTGTGATCAGCGATCGCTTCGGCGTTTTTGATCAGCCAGTCAGTCTACGCTGGACCGCACTCGATGCTGGCGACACCAGTTATGAAGCGTTCTTTCGGATGAACTATGCGACCGACTGGACCAGCTTCAAGGATGCGATGAGTGTGCATGTGGCGCCAGCGATGAACCTGGTCTATGCGGATCGTGAAGGAAACATCGGTTATCTCGGCGTCGGACGCATCCCGGTGCGCAGGCAAGGCAACGGCACTCTGCCTTCGCCCGGTTGGGACGACAATTATGGATGGTCGGGGGAAATTCCTCCGGCGCAGTGGCCGCAGAGCTTCAATCCGCCGAAAGGCTACATCGTGTCCGCCAATAACAAGGTCGGCAACGACGCTTATCCGTATTTCATCTCGAACGATTGGGCGTCCCCTGCCCGCGCGATCCGCATCGAGCAGCTGCTGCGCGCGCGCATTGACTCCGGGCAACAGCTGAACGTGCTCGATATGCAACGCATCCAGGGCGACACTGTCGACCTGGAGGCCGCAGCGATGATGGCGCAGCTGCGCAAGCGCCTGCCTGCCGGCGAGCACGGAGCGCGCGCCGCGGCTTACTTGAAGGATTGGGACGGAGACATGCGTGCAGAGAGTCAGGCAGCAGCGATCTTTCATGTCTGGATGCGGCACTTTCGCCAGTCGGGCATGGGTGGGCGTAACGGCAACTACTGGGACAACCAACAAGAAAAGAAAATCCTCGACAGCCTGCAACGCAATGTCGCGCTGGATTATCTGGCGACGCAGCTGGATGCGGGCGGCTCGGCGTGGTGCGACGACCCTGCGACTACCGCGTACGAGAACTGCAATGCGGCGCTGGCGACGGCACAGGAAGCCGCGCTCTGGGAGTTGCATACCCTCAAGGGCGACTGGAGCATGAAAACTTGGCACTGGGGCGAGGTGCAAAGCACGGTGTACGCGCATACGCCTTTCAGCCAATGGAAACCGCTCGGTAATTTGTTCGGGCGTCGTATCGGCAGCGGTGGCTCACCGAATACTGTCAACGCGGCCGATTCCGTTTTCGCCGGCTCCGACGGCTACCTGCAGGCGTTTGGTGCTGGCTTCCGGCAAGTGATCTCAATGCATCCCGCGCAGTCTGCGCATTACTACATGGTGTCGACCGGCCAATCCGGAAACATCGCCAGTCCGCACTACGATGACATGGTCGTCCCGTTTCGCGACCTGCAGTACCGCAGAATCGACATTGACGCCGTACCGGCCCTTGCACCTGGAAGCGCACGATGAACCTGTTCGCCGAGTTTTCGCGCAAGGCGCCCAACAAAGTATTTTTCTCGATCGTGTTGGGTGGCCTTTCTGGGGTCTTCTACTCGCTGCTGATTCCGCTGGTGCTGAGCGTGCTCAAGGAGGGCGACCCCCGATTGGCGACCGTCGCACAAGCGCCGACCAGGTTCCTCAACCTCGAAATCGCCAACGCACCGTTTGCAGTGGTGTTTGCCTTGGTCTGCGGATTCATCCTGGTAACCCGGACGCTGTCGCAGGTCATGCTGACCCGGGTCGCCATCGACGTGGCCTCGGCATTGCGTACCCTGATGTACGACCGCATTGCCAAGGCGCCGCTTGCAGCGCTGGAGGCGATCGGCCCATCGCGTCTGGTTGCTGCGTTGACCTCGGACGTACCACGCATCGTGCTGGGTGCGCGCCTGCTTCCCGACATTTTGATCAATCTGGTCATGCTGCTGGGAATGCTCAGCTTCCTGCTCATTCTGAACTCGGATGTGTTCTGGTTCGTGTTGGCGTGCATTGCGTTCGGCGTGCTTACTTATCAAATCCCGATGATGATCGGACGGCGCTACTTCGTCCGTGCTCGGCAGCACTTTGACGACCTGCAAGACTCGATCCAGGGCCTCATACACGGCATCAAGGAGCTTAAACTCAACGACAGCAAACGCAGCGATTTCTTCCAGTCGATTTTGCTCCATCACGAGGAGGCCGTGCAGCGCAACGAAAAATCCGGCTACACGGTGATCCGTATGGCAAGCAATTACGGCGACCTGCTGAGCTTCTTTGTCATCGGCTCAATCGTCTTTGTCGTGGTCAATTATCGTGTGGTAAGCAATGAGGAGTTGGTCGGGGTGATCATGGCCCTGCTGTACATCACTGGCCCGATCTCGGCGATTCTCAATTTCATTCCGCAGATTTCGATTTCGCGTGTATCGATGCAGCGTGTGACCCAACTGTTTGAGGAAATTCCCGCTGAAACCATTGCTGAACTCCAGGTTTCGGCGCAACCCTGGGACGTGGTGCGCTTCGAGCAGGTCAGCTATCGACACGGCGGCAAAGACGACAGCGAGGGCTTCCGCGTCGGGCCGCTGAGCCTGGAATTCAAGAAGGGCGAAATCACTTTTGTCGTGGGCGGCAACGGATCCGGAAAATCGACGCTGTGCAAGCTGCTCACGCTGCATTACCGCGCCTCCAGCGGCATTGTGCGTTTCGGCGACCAGGAAATCACCGACGATTCGATCGGCGCCTACCGCCAGTCGATCAGCGCGATTTATTCCGACTACCATTTGTTCAGCAAAATTCTCGGCACAGCGGATGCGCGGCTGGAAGCCACGATTGATCATTACTTGAAGGCACTGCATCTGGACCGCAAGGTGAGTTACAGCGATGGCAAGTTTTCCACCCTGGCGCTCTCCGACGGGCAGCGTCGACGCATGGCGCTGCTGGTGTCACTGATCGACAACAAGGAGCTGTATCTGTTCGACGAATGGGCTGCTGACCAGGACCCGACTTTCAAGTCAGTGTTCTACGACGAAATTCTTCCCGCGCTCAAATCCAGCGGCAAAGCCGTGGTCGCCATTACCCATGACGACCGCTATTTTCATATGGCGGATCAATTGATCGTCATGGAAGAAGGTGACGTGGTGCGGGTAGACCGGCGCGATACACAGATCAGTTTGGTAGCAGAGCTTCGCCCGCGGGCATTTGTGATGTCCGGATGAGACAGCACTTGGGAGTTAGTCGCCGTCGATGTGGGTTCTCGCCGAACGCCAAGTCGAGCAGCGGGCCGGCTTCGACGCTTTTTCGAATCTGCGCGGGTCGATAGCCAACACACGGAGTCACGGTCTTTTTGCCGTGAGCGCGCAATCGCACGCTATGACTTTTGCGTCACGGCAATCACGATGCTGATCCACAGCGCCAACAATATCAGCCAGCTGAAAGCATAAGCTGCAATCCGCCTGCGCAAGCGGTTGCCGCCCAAATGGACGCCGGCGTGGAGCACACGCGCGAGTACGTAAAGCCAGGCCAATGTCAGCGTTGCGACATCGCCGATCCCGGCAACCATCGCCGCCAGGCACGCTGCATAGAACAGTACCGGCGCCTCGAACAGATTCGCAAAATGACGCGCAGCTGGTGCTGAGCTCTCGGGTTCACTCTCGCCCTGATAGACCCGGAAATAGCGGCTGGTTACCGTGCCGTCTCGCACCGCACCGGCGCGCCGACGAAACAGAACCACTAACACTGTTGCGGTCAACAACACCATCGCAAACATCGGATAAACCAGATTCAACGCCGACATGATGAAGATCTCAAAAGGGAATGGAAGTTAGCGCGGAGTGCACGTTACTTGATGGCGAATATCATCCGGCTCACCCCGCCATCAAATCCGCGAAGGCAGGCGTGGAATACCCATAGCGTCGCGTTCCTCGGCAACTGGCAACGGCGCCAGCAAGTCCTCGGCATGATGCTTGCCGATCAGTTTATGCGGCGCTTCGCCATGCTGCATGCCCAGCGCGTTACCCAGTGCGCGCGCTGCCCGTTCCGCGTCGCCTTGTTCGGCATAGCTGCGTCCCAGTTCTTCCCAGATATCCGATGCCAGCCGCTTGCTGTCCTCCTGCACAAGTGCTCGCCGCAGATAGTCCTCATTCTTGATCCAGTAGCGCTCCTGCCGGGCCAGGCGGCCCAGTGTAAGCAACAGTGCGGGATCATGCGGTTCCCGTTCCAGCCATGCCTCAGCAGTGTGCAGCCGCGGTGGCGCCTTCGGATCGGTGGGCAATACACCGTAGGCGATGACCACGCTGCTCGACCAACCGTGCTTGAGCGTGGCCTCCAGTTCGGTGGCGGCCTGCGGAATCAAATTGAGTTGCACGGCACGACGCGCATAAGCCAGAGCCACATCGGGCAGGCGTTTCTGATCCCGGCTCAAGTCCGACCACAGTGAGTGCAGATTGATCGCGTCTGTGGTTTCCGCGACCGCAAGCGCAAGCAGCCGCGACTCAAAACGCTGCCATTGTGCGTCCGGCATCTGGCGGCTCTGCAGTATGCGTGGCAGCAGCGACAAGGTTTCGCGCGTGCGGCCGCGCAGCGCCAGCGCCTCGGCGAATATGCGCGCGCCATGTGGGCTGAGCTGGCCCTGTTGCTCGATCGGTGTCAGCAGTTCGATGGCAGTGCCGGCACGGCCGTCTTGCAATTCATTGCGGGCCCGCAGCTCAATCGACAGTTTTGCTGTGGCTGGTGCGCGCGCCAGCTCGGTCAACAACTCGCTCTCGCGATTGCGATCGCCGCGCGTGTGCGCAGCCGCGTGCGCGACCATTAAAGCGGAGAGCTTGAGCGAACGCATATGGCTCGCTTTCAACACCTGCTGCTCGGCGCGGATGGGCCGTCCGCTAAGCAGACACATCAGGCCATCGAAGAAGCGCTGGCGTCCACGTCGGCGCGCGCGACGCAACCAGAAACGCACCGGCCAACGGACGATGACCACGGTCAGCCACAGCAGCAGCGCGAACAGCAGCATTCCCACCAGGGCCGTCGCCAGCGTCATTTCAAGAACGATTACGCCGCGACGGATCAGCACCTCGCCCGGGTCGTCCCCGATCCACCATGCGAGCAGCGCCACGAGGACCGGCAGCGCAAGCAGAGCAAGCGCAATTCGGAACCACTTCACTCAACGCCTCCGAATGGCTGCGCCAACTGCCGCGTGCCCTGCAAGTTACGCAGTTGCTGCAATGCGCCGCCAGCTTCGGCAAACTCGGGAAACGCCGGAAGCTCGGCCAGTGACTTTAGCTCAGCGACCAGCCATTTTCCGGTTTCGGTTTTCAGGTCAAAAACCTGGGTCGCGCTCTGTATACGCAGCAGCTGTGCTTTGAAACGTGCGCTGTCGGCCTCCATCAGCGCCGCCTCCGCATAGCGCAACTGCAACCGCAAATCGACACGGGCAAGCGCTTCACTCAACGGCTCAGCGAAGCTTCCCTCACCAGGTCGGATACGGCGCACGCGCACGAACTCACCCAGCAATCGGCGCGCTCGCGCGCTCCAACCCGCGTCATTCAAGGGCGCGGTAGTCAGCGATTCACGCCGCAGCAGCAACGCATCTGATTTCTCCGCGATGCGTTGCAAACGGGCCAGCGCAACTGCGCGCGTATCCGCTGGAAATCCAGACAGGGTCGCCAGCTCGCGCGCCAATGACTGGCGGATCCCGGTGACGACCGGGTCCTGCAATGCCGACAGCTCGGCATCCGCCAAACTCAGTGCCGTTTCCGCGCCCGCGATGTCCTGGAACAGACGCAGTCGCGCCAACCCAGCGCCCAGCAGAAACTCGGCATTGTTCATGCGCAACTCGGTGACGTTTTCCATGCCACGGTCGCTTACGCGTTTGAGTGCCTGCTCGACAAGTTCGGCGCGCTCAGCCACACCCAGCACTTCGTCGCGTAGGCTACGGTTGATGGCAGCGGCGTCCTGGACGCGCATTTGGGTTACGCGTAGCTCCGTCTCAACCTGCTTGAGCCGAGCTTCCATCAGTCGCTGCTCGACCGCGAGCTCGCTTCGCTCCCGCTCCAAAGCGCCACTGCGGCTTTCGATTCTCCATAGCCAGCCCAGCGCCAGCAGCGCAGCCACAAGCGCCAGGATCGCGGCCACCATCGCAATTGCCGCGCCGCCACTTCGCGCCACAGGGGCCATCTTGGAAACCGGTTCGTTCATGGCAGCCATTCGCAATGCATTGTGCAATCGTATCAGCGCCCTCGCGACGCTTTAGTCAGTGTCGACAGGCCTGCCCGCAAATCCGCCGAAGCGGCTGAAGCAGCGCGGTGTACACGGTCAAATCCGACAGCGCGAGCAGCCGCTTCGAGACGCGCGCTGGAGACCAGCATACGCCATCGCCGCACCCGTTTGCGCTGCTGCGTGTCGAGCCGGCGAAGCAATATTTCCAGGCCTTCGGTACTGGAAATCACCAGTATCGGATCAGAGAATTGCTCCAGCACTTGACGGTGATGCCGATTCCATCTCGCCGGCATCCGCTGATACAGAGCGACAGCGCTGACATTGCTGCCTTGAGCGCGCAATCGATCGAGCAGCAAATCGCGCCCGCCAAGGCCAGCCAGTCGTACCACGCGCTTGCCGGCCACTGAGTTGAAAAATGGGTGGAGCAGCAGATCTTCACTGGTGAAGCCCTGCTCCGGCAGGATGGGCTCAACTCCGTAACGGCGAAGCGCGCGCGCAGTAGCGGGCCCCTGGGCAAACACGAGCCCTGGCGCGTGAAACCCAGGCCGTAAACGAAAACAGGCGCCTACCGCCGAAGCGCTGGCAAATACCACCGCGTCGGCGTGTTCAGCTTCGGCCAATGCGGCTTGCAAAGTGCCGCTGGACGGCAACGGACGAATACTCACCAAAGGCAGGTTCACACATCGCGCACCCTCGCTGCACCAGCGTCGCACCAGCGACCGGGCGCTACCCACGGGGCGGGTAAGCACGACATCAAGTCCACGCAACGGCCACTGGGACTGCATGGGGTTCACGCCACAATTCTGCTGGTCAGGTAACGCCATGGTATTGATCCCGTCGGCAAATAGTAAGGATCGAAGCGATGCTGAAGGTTGCGCCAGATACCGACAGCCGGCAGACTGGATCATCGCAACCAAACAAATACCTCGTGATCGACAATCCAACCCTGCTTGAAAGAACCATTCTCGAATCAATACCCCTGGCACGAGCAATGGACCTGACGGTGCTCGAATACGATGGCAATCGGCTGGCGTTGAACGCGCCGCTGTCCAGCAATGTCAACGACAAGGGCTGCGCGTTTGGCGGCAGCATGGTCAGCCTGATGACTCTGGCGGGCTGGGGGTTGGTGAATCTCAAACTGGGCGAGGCGGACTGCAGCGCCGACGTTTTTGTCGCTGACAGTTCCATCAGTTACCTTGCTCCGCTATGGGACGAATTGGTTGCCGAGGCCGCGGCCGAGCCGGGGCAAGCCTGGCCGGATTTTCTGCGTGACTATGAGAAGCGAGGCAAGGCGCGGATCACTATTGCCATCGAGATGACTTCTGTTCAGGGTGGCGCTGTAGTGTGCAAGATGTGCGCGCGCTTTGTCGCCAAACGCAGCGCGCGGTGATCCGCTCAGTTTCCATTCCTGTTTTTTGGTGCACACTTCGAGGAGCTCGTCATGACAGCATACGCGAGGACCACAAACGCTTCGCCACGCCAGCGCGTGCGCCGGCTGTTGATGGCATTGATGCTGTTGCTGTGCGCCGGTATTGCGCTCGGCAGCGGCGAGCAGCGACGCCTGGAAACGACCCTGTATGACTACGCCAGCACATTCCGCTGGGGCGATCTGAATCAGATCCTCAGCTACTTCGATCGCAGTGACCTGGCTGCAAAACCGCCGACCACGTTCGACCTGGAACGCTGGAAGCAATGGCGTGTCGTTGGTTACCGCGCTCAGCCCTTCGAATTGACCAAGGGTGGTCGAGCGCAACAAATCGTGGAGATTGAAATCACCAATGTAAACACGCAGGCGACGCGAAAACTGATCGACCGCCAGCATTGGCGCTACGACCGCAAGTCCAAGACTTGGCTGCTGATCTCGGGACTGCCAAACCTGTCGCAGGAGTGAGTGCGGTTTGCAACTTGCTGCATCGCCTGCGCGGCGGCGAGGTTCTGACTCAGCCTTTGTCGAACGCCGAGATCGGTAACCACAGCTGCGCGCAACTGGCGCGCTCTGCAAAATCCATTTGCACCCCGCAACGCTTGACGCTGATCGCGCTCACGAAGCCCAGTCGGGTTCCATAGACGGGTGCGCGCTTTCGCGCTATCGATTTCCACGCGGCCCACGGTCTTGAAGCAATTCGCTAGTCGGGCATTGCGACGTCGGGCGACACCCGGTCCAGTTGCAAGCGCAGGTCGAGTTCGACTGCGTCCGAGAGTGCAAAGCTTCGCGTTCGCATACCGAATCGATGGCGTGATACCTTGGCATGAGCCAGCACCAGACAGCTGTTCAAGCTAGACGCGCACTTCGGCTTGGACAGCGTCACGACAATGGGTGCCTCGATGCCGCGCAGGCGCAAGGTACCGCGCAGCGCTCCCTGCATCTCGCTGATCGCGGTGCCCACTGGCACAGCGGCGGTGAAGACCAGCTCGGGATGACGCGCCGCGTCGAAGAATTCTTCCGAAAGCGCCCAGCGTCGTCGCCGGTCGTTGCTCATTTCCAAACGCGCGAGCGGCACGCGCAACTGCACCCACTCGCCCTGTGCGTCGCGCCACACCTCACCGACCACGTTGCCGATGCGCCCGTCGATGCCGATCAGCGCAAGCGCGCGCAGTTGAAACAACACTTCGCTGCGCCGTTCATCAATGCGCCAGCTCAACTGCTTCACTTCCTGCTCGACCGCAGCCAGGGGCGCTACCCAACACATTCCGCATACCCATAACAGCAGTAAGCAAAATGAACGCCGTTTGGCGCAAGTTCTGGCCACAATCGCCGCGGGGTTCATGGCCTGGCTGATTTGGGTTGGAGCGCAGCCGCCGGATACCTGGTTACCCGCACAACCCAACTGCACAACATTCCCGGCGCAAGCCACTGGGCCTGGCGGCACTTACCGCATTCGCGGTCAGATCGCGCTAGAACTTGCACGGCGCAGGGTTCACGGCGACCAGAATGCCGCCAAGCGCGCGCTTCCGGGCTCGACCAATCCATCAGGCACTTCGAACCATGCAATTGCGGCCGTAGGCATGCCGCGATAGTCATCGGTGCGTCCTTCGGCAAGCAGTGCAACTGACTGCTCGATGCCCGGGTTGTGACCCACCAGAACGGTGATCCCGGTATCGCCGGCTTCGTTGAGAATTGCCATCAGCGCACCCGGCGTCGCTTCGTAGATCGCATCGTCAATGCGAACTTCAGTGCCCAGGGCATCGGCAACGATGCGTGCTGTGCCTGCGGCGCGCGCCGCCGATGAACTGATCAGCCGCACACCACGGCCATTGACCTGGGCCTGCAGCCAGCTGGCCGCAGCCTCGGCCTCACCCTGTCCATGCCGGGACAGCTCACGATCGACATCCTTGGCGCTGGAGCTCTGATGCACCGCCTTGCCATGTCGCAACAACACCCAATAGCGCTCACTCATGCTCGCTCCTGTTCCTTTTGCGCTGACTACGATCCGCTGCGGTTGTGTTGGCGGCATTGGTTTCAGCTTGAGGAATACTACTGTAGATGCGGGGCTTGCCCCGCATGCTGATGCCCACTTGCAAGTTCATGGATGACCAACACACACGAAACGGGTCGCGTACCTACAGCGGCGGGGTCAATAGCCGGATCGGCAGGTTGCTGCGGTTCCAGGTGGTATTGGTTAGTGGCACCTGGATGGTGGAACCGAATATGCCGTTGTTGGGATCGCTGAAGCTGCGTGTCTGACTGCCCGCCGTGGTCACCGTGGTCATGGCAAAATCGGTGATATTGGGACACCAAGGGCAATGCACCTGGAAAATCTGCTGCGGCATGGTGCCACTGAGATTGTTCGCTGAGCCCAATGTCCAAGTTGGCTGTCCGGTGTTGTCGAACAGATAGTCCACCATATACGAATCCACTGTCGCGCCGAATGCGTGATCGTCTACTAACACACCCCAGCCGGACTGGCCAACGGTGTTCCACAACCCAGTGTGATTGGCCTGACCGACATTGCTGTCGGCAAAAGTGCGCACCAGTTTGTCCATACGATGCACACCGTCGATGGACCAGCTCATCACGTAGTCATCGCCACTGCCATCGTGACTGAGCACGCCGCTGCCTACCGTGGTGCCCGAGGCGGGGAAAACACCTGGGGCAGTCTGCGCAAAACGGAAGAAGGTCAGATCAGCCCGACGGTCCTTGCTGTCCCACGAGCCGTTGATCAGATACCAGGTGGGCAGTCGGTCAGCGCGGCCGCTGAACCAGGTACCGGCCATGACCGCAGAGTCGCCGACCGGAATATTGAACATGCCAATGCCGTTGCCACTGCGGTTCGGGTTCCAGTAGAGGCCACCCTTGGGCATTGCGGTCAATGGCGAGACATTGATCGCGCATGAGTTGTTGACTTGGCAGTTGCTGCCGCTACCGACTGTACTGGTGAAGACTGCCGAGGATCGCGTCGACGAGGAGAAGTCGTCCACTGTACCCACGTACTCGACGCCAATCGGCGCGCCACAAGTCGCATTGCTGGGAACGGCAAACGGAACATTGACGACTGTCGACTGAGACGAAGCCAGATTGGGCAGTGCCTGTTGCGCCATCCCCTCAAGACTGATCGCGGCGGCCTGGGTGCCGCTGGGCAATGCCGATGGCTCAAAGAAACACACGGCACGTCCTGCCGGCGCTTGATTGCTCACATTGCAACCGTAACTCAGCCGGTCAGTTTGCGCAGCGTTTTCGATGCTTATGGTGGCATTGGCTCCGCCAAGCGGATCAGGGGTGAGGTACTGATAAACGATCTCGTAACTCTGATCGTAAAGAATGGCCTGAAACACAGCACTGCCCTGCGTCGTTGTGCTGCTGACATAGAGGCCCACGTTGTTCCATTGGAACACCGTGCAGCCTTGTGCCCCACCTGCGTCGGCCGACCGTGGGCAGGTGCTGAAATGCTGATGCTTCAAACTGCCGTTGCTCAGCAATACCAGGTCGTCCTGCAGCACATGCAAGCGCGCGTTGTTCGGGAAGACCGATCCGAATGCAGTGCACACATTGTTGAAGTCGCCGCCATCGTCCTGGCCAGAGGTTGCCAGATAGCCATTGGTGCTCATGTACAGCTGCGACACGTTTTGACCATACAAACGGAACGGATTGGCGCCACCCACAGCC
>JANMSL010000714.1:0-1580 GCA_031389245.1 Lysobacterales bacterium
AGAGATTGTCGACGCCGTCATGCTGTTCGACAGGCTCAGGGCGAACGGATATCGGTTTGTCATGCGTTGTGCAAACATCAATAGTCTCCCAGTTTGCAACGCTCGGATCAGCGCGCCGAAACGTGCTCTGTCGGTGGTGACGCTGGCACCGAGCTTGGTCAGTCGGCGCGTCATGGGTGCCGGTGCGCCGAACGCAATGATACGGCGGAGCGCGGCGGGGGTGGCCCATATCTTGTTTACTCTCGATTCAGGCGCGGCCACCAAAACCGCAGGGCGGCCGACGCGCGTCTAACCCACGCACTACGGGGTTGGCATCAAACCGTGCACCGCTCTTCGTTTGGTCTTGCTCAATGCGGCGTAGGGGCGGCTCGCTGCAGCACGCCGGGCGGCGTCATTTCGGTGGAATAAGGCGCCAGCCTGGCGCTGAGGCGGTCCATCGCCGCCAGCAGGCCGCGCAGTTCGCCTTGCACTGCATGTTCCAGTCGCGTGGTAGTCGCGGCTTCGCGGTTCACCGACATGGCCGCCTGGTTCTCGAGGTAAGTACGCAGTTCGGTGAAGCGCGAAGCCTCCGCCTTGTCCGCGAGCACGCGCTGCGCCTCCAACGCCTTGCCGTTGCGGTGCGCGGCGAGCTGGTATTGGGTTTCGAGGTAGGCCGAAGCAATCAGAAAGCCAACCCAGGACAGGGCGAGCACTGCAACCAAGACCAGGCCAAGCGGCGCTTCGCCGGTGCCTGCACCCCAGCTCAGCTGCGCTGGGCGCACAAACTCGCTCCAGTTCAATGCCGCAAAGCCGGCCAGAGCCACAATGGCAACAAGCAACAAGGTCAATCTGGTACGCATGGCAAATCCTCCGGATGGGTGGGTGGTGTTGCCCCATTCTTGCCATGAAGCCGGTGCCAGTCTGTCAGCCAACGCGCCGTGGGGGTGTACGGCGGGGCCTTTTACAGCTGCTTTGAGGACATCTTGAATTTGCAGCCAGAACGTTTTACCGCCACCCAAAAGTTTGAGCTAAAGCGACGGATGTTCCCACACCGCGAGGTCAAACTCGGCAAACCAGCTTCGGAATTCGGCCAAATCTTGGGGTTGGAGCGCCTTCACTGCGTCTTCGAGTGCCTTGACGTCGGACACGTTGACTCCCATCGGATTGGCGATAACGGGGTTGGATCGGAGGGTGGGGAAGTCGGACCCACCATTCGTAATACCCTACGCGGCGACGCGAACCGCAGCCCGCAAGAACTCGGGGGCAAAGTCTGCGCCATTTGGCCAGACTACTGTTCTGAGTTCCGGGTGAAGCGTGAATTGCTTGAAATACTCCCTGTCTTTCAGGGGCTCGAAAACCTCACCGTCCAGTTCGTTGCGGAGGTCAACCTCACCTTCTGTGCCATCAACGAATCGGAGCCAAATCGTATGTCCTTCAACGTAGCGGGCTTCGGAAATGCGAGGAAGCATGGTCTTACTCCAGTGGATCAATTCTTGGCAGGGGCTTGCTTGCGCGGGCCAGGGTCCAAGTGTCTGTCAACTCTTCCTGGTGCAGGATACGCCACTCTTTGACGTGCGCCAATGCCCGCTTGGGAAAGTCGC
>JANMSL010000734.1:0-5977 GCA_031389245.1 Lysobacterales bacterium
CCTAGGCCCACTTTCAGTTAGTGAGAGAGAAAAACTCGCAGTAAGTGAGAGTTAATGTGACTCATTGACAAATATAATTTTGCAGACAATGTCGAACTCTATTAACTATAAATCTTGCTCTTTTAGAGAGCAAGTGGACAACCATTGAGCCAAGCAATTCATACCCTTAGACCACTTCCGACCTCTTGTGTTGAAAAACTCGTAGTTTTTTAAATGTGTTTTTTTGTATGCCGCCACAGTCACTTTCTGAGCGCGCTGTAGTCTTCTGGAGACCTAGAATCTCATTCTCGCGGGCATTCCAAAACTTAAAACCACGCTGTTTCAGCATGCTGGGAGTTTTTCAACACAATAGGCCAAGAGCAGCCCTTCGCATTGGTACTTTGACCCCGGTGTCCCCGTCGCGGCGTGGTTCAATGACGAGCAGAAAGTGGGTGTCCATTGTTGTTTTCCATTGTTGTTTTTGACCAGGTTGAGCGAAGTATCTGCCGAACCGGGTGTATCTGAAATACTGCCCACGATATTCATCGTGCGCAGCATTTCAAGGCCACCCGCGGTCAACAACAGATACGCGGTTGGATGTGATTACACAGCGCAAGCCAACCAGGAATTTCCATGAAGCACAGCCACATTGCACTCTGCATTTCTCTCTTGTTGTCCCCCGCTGCTTTTGCGGTGGGCCTTTTTGATCCGGGGCTGAACAATCCAACGGTTCGTACCGACTATGAAAGCGCGAGCGTCGGGGTGCAGACGCCATTGCAATGGGACAGCTTGTGCCAAGCGAACAACCAGGAATCAGGGCTGCCGGTCATTACGCCCTGCGTGACCAACAGGCAAAACAACTCAGGTGCCGATCTCTACACGCATTCTGGATACTTCGCCCAGTCCAACTTCTTCCAGTGCAGTGCGTGGAATAACCTCACGAACGACTGCACCAACGCCAGCATCGGCAAGAAGTATTGGTCCTTGTTGATGAACAATGAACCCTGGCACGTTCAAAGCCTGGCGCCGCCAAATCAAAGCCTGCCGCGCGCGCGGCCCGGGGAGGGCACCATGGGTTTTGTCATGTACAACGACCCCGCGGAAAACATCTGGCGTGCGCACTTGGTGAACAACAACCTGTTCGCGAACCCGCATCCATTTGGAAAAGGCGCAATCCCCTTCCTGGGTTTCGCGCTTGCGTCGAAGGGCAACGGTGGAACCTTGGGATATTTGAACGACCCCTACCAACCTTCAGTTCTCTCGTTCACGTCCAAGATCTGGGACGCAGGTACAGCTGAGCCTGCAGGCAGTCAGCAAGCGAACACGTTCAACCACTACACCTGGGTGTTCTCCGAGTGGGGTGGCAAGCGGCGCGGGCTGTTCATGAATATTTTCTGGGGAGACAAGCTCAGTTACGGAAGCGGGCTACATATCAAATGGAATTGGCAGGCGAAACAGTCATTCGAAAGAAACGGCGGAGATTTGGCCTTGTTCAACCTCGGCGCTGAATCCAACAATGCATGCCCTGGACTGATGAACCAGACGCAAATCCAATTCGTTGGCGAGCAACGCGCCTACGCCATTGATCTGACCAAGGCATTCACGTGTGCCAGCAATCTTGGCCTATTCGACGAACCACTGCCGACCGACCAAGTCGCTCCGATTGTTGAACTGGGTTTTGCGGCTGAAACATCGTTCTACAACGCGATCTGGGCTTCGGTCCACGGAATTCACCTTGATCCAGTCGCTTCTGCCTGCCTGCCATGGACCTGCATTGCGCCTGCCAAATCGATGGAAATTGCCTCCGTTTCCAGCTCGCCCTTCATCAGGAACGTGTCATCCCTGCTGTCGGCCGAGTGTACGAAACGAGGCGGATGCGCGCCGACTTCTGGCAAAGCATTTAGTCAGGAAGGACTTGAGCCGACGTTTGTTCGTGACCCCAGTGCCATCATCAAGACAAGCCAAGACTAGTCGGCGCTTATGAAGGCAGAGCGGCATCCTTGCCCGGCGTAATTTTGACTGGCGAACGACAGTGGTTGACGTGTTGCGCTTTGGGTAAATCCAGGCCCGCCTGACCGAGTGGGTCCCTCTTTGTCCTCATGCGGAGGGGGATCCTCTTAGGCAGGCAGTTGCAGGCTTGCAGCAATGCGCGGTCGGGGCTTGAACCAGCTGAAGTCCTGTTCAGCCCCTTGGTGCAGGGACCGCGTCCATCGACAGCAGGCAAAGCGTCACAGGCATCAGAAGCCCGCGAGTGGCAGCTGTGCGACCACCAGCAGGGCCGAGGCCGAAGCAGCGAGCAGGCTGAAACGAATGCGCGCGCCGTGGTCTTGCACCCCCAGTTGCCGTTGCCAGATGACCTTGCGCGTGTTGATCAGCCACAGTCCCAACGCGGTGAAGACCAGAATGATGCCGTTGAACATGCGGTAGAAGGCCGGTCCGTTGCCGTCTCCTACCAGCACGCCGCCCAAAACGGGGTCAGTGAACTATTTCGCCCCATCGAAATATCACACTGACCCCTGTTTTCCGAACGTCCCACACGAATTCGGAAGACCCTAAAAACCCGCACAGTGATGCGGGTTTTTTCGTTTCAGGCCATCCCGCACCGTCCCATTGCAGCGCAATCCTGTTTTCCTTTGGTGTCCTGTTTTCCTGCTTAGAGGATCCTCATGCGCGATGTGCACGTCGAGAGTCGCTGTTCGCTGACGCTTGTTTTCCAGGTGTGGCCTCTACCCATGGTCCGTGCAACTATGCCCGGCTTGGATATTCATGAGGCGACGCGCGTGTCGAAGAATTCGAGTTGGCTGATGGGCTACGCATGCACGATGGCGCTGCTGCTTGCCGCCTTCGATTCCAGCGCGCGGGATCGCAGCGGGCACGCGGTTGCCGCCTCGCCATCGGCACGCATGGTGCAGGGCAGTTTCAACTCCGCTGCCGATCGGTCGTCATTCGAAAAGGCGCTGGCCCGAACGATTGGGGCAGCGTTCAAAATTGAAAATCCCGATGACGCCACCGAGATCGGCGACGGATCGCCCTATGACCAATTCGGCTATTCACTGGCGCTGGACGGTGACACCGCGCTGGTCGGCGCCCTGTACGACTACACCGTTTCCGGCACGCGTTCCGGCGCGGTCTATGTGTATGTCCGAACCGGTGCGGCATGGAGCAGGCAAGCAAAACTGGCCGCCGATGTCGGGGAGGACGGCGATGAATTCGGTTATTCGCTTGCACTCGACGGCGATACCGCGCTGGTGGGCGCGCGCAGCGACGACTCGGCTGCCGCGAGCGGCCTCGGCTCGGCCTATGTATTCACGCGCAGCGGTACACATTGGAGCCAACAGGCGAAGCTGGTTGCCGGTGATGGCGTCATCGACGACAATTTCGGCACTGCGGTCGCGCTGTCAGGCGATACCGCACTGGTAGGTGCGGCGCAAGGCGACGCGGCTGTTGCTGACACAGGTGCAGCCTATATATATGTGCGCAGCGGCAACAGTTGGACCCAGCAGGCGAAGCTGCCTGCCACCGACCAGTCGTTGTTCGATAATTTTGGCCAATCAGTGGCGCTGTCGATCGATACGGCTGTGGTCGGCGCACCTGGGGACGACGATTTTTTCGTTGGAACCGATGCTGGCTCCGTCTACGTATTCACGCGCAGCGGCAGTACCTGGAGCCAACAAGCCAAGCTGACGGGCGACAACGGCAGCTCCAGTCCCCAACTTGGATGGGCAGTCGCCCTCTCCGGCGATACGGTGTTGGCGGGAGCGCCGATGGAGGACTCTGCCGCGGGCACGAATGCCGGCGCCGCCTATGTGTTCACGCGCAGCGGCAACAGTTGGAGCAGGCAGACGAAAATAACTACGGGCGATGGTGCATTTGCCCAGTTTGGATACTCGGTGGCGTTATTGAATAATACGGCATTGATCGGCGCAAATCTCGACAACATCGTATTTTTCGATGAAGGCGCGGCCTATGTCTTCGTGCGCGTTGGCAGTATTTGGAACCAGCAGGCCAAGCTGACACAGAACATTGATGAGTCTTTCCAAGAGTTTGGCCATTCAGTCGCGTTGTCGGGCGGCACAGCAATGGTGGGGGCGCCTTTTAACTCGACGCTCGCTGGGAACAACGCTGGTTCGGCCTATCTCTACACGGGCAGCAGCGGTTGGAGCCGACAGGCTGCACTGATCGCAGGCGATGGCACCACGCAGGACCAGTTCGGTGTTGCGGTTGTGGTTTCGGGCGATACTGCTTTGGTTGGCTCCTGGCTGGACGACACAGTTGCCCCCAGCGCAGGATCGGCATACGTGTTCGTCCGCAACGGCTTGACTTGGGATACTCAGGCGAAACTAACCGCCAGCGACGGGGCAAGGGAAGACTTCCTGGGTTTCTCGCTGGCTCTGCTGGGCGACACTGCGCTGCTGGGTGCCTATGGCGACGACACGGCGGCCGGTGTTAATGCAGGTTCGGTCTATGTATTTACGCGCAGCGGCGATGCCTGGAGCGAACGTGCAAAGCTGACCGCAAGTGACGGAGCGGCAGAGGATTACTTCGGTGTCTCCGTCGCGCTTTCAGGCACATCGGCACTGATAGGTGCAGTGCTGGATGACGCACCCGCCGGAAACGAAAGCGGTTCCGCCTACGTGTTCATCGGCAGCGATGACAATTGGAGCCAGCAGGCAAAACTGACGGCACAGGATGCCGCCAGCGACGACCGCTTCGGATTTGCCGTCGCTATCCACGAAGATATCGCCCTGATCGGGGCGTATCTGGACGATACGCCTGGTGGGATCAACGCGGGATCGAGCTACGTGTTCGTTCGTGAAAATGGGCTATGGAGCCAGCAGGCGCAGTTGCGCGCGGTCACTGCCGCGGTGAACGATGAGTTTGGAAGTACCGTTGCGCTGTATGACGAGACCGCGTTGATCGGGGCGGCAGGGACAGATACTGCCCTGGGCCAGAACAGCGGTGCGGCTTATCTCTTCACCCGCAACGGCAACAACTGGGCACAACAATCAAGACTGACCCCGGGCGACGCTGCACCAGACGAACGGTTCGGCAGTTCGGTCGCGCTCATCGGAGACACCGCGCTCGTGGGAGCGCGCGACGGCAGCACCGCAATCGCGTCCGAAGCCGGATCGGCATACATTTTTGCTCGCGATGGCGTGACATGGCAGGAACAGGCGAAGCTGATCGGCGGCGACGGCGCGTTCAGCGATTGGTTTGGGTGGGATGTCGCGCTATCCGACGGCTGGGTTTTGATCGGTGCCAGACGCGACGACAGCGCGCGATCGGGTAATGACAATGTCGGGTCAGCCTATATGTTCGACATAGCTTTCCTGTTTGCCGACGGTTTTGAATAGCGTTGGCTGCGCGGTGACGGCACAGCGCGTGCTTTGGAAAACAACACCCACTGAAAGCAGCAGCGCGTAACCTGGCGCACACCCGTCTGTCCACCAACGCCGCGCGCGATTCAACGCTTCCGCGCGCAGAGTCACACCATAGGTACAAAACACGGGTCAGTGTCTGAGGGTTCCCCACAAAACTAGCTTGCGAGACGCGTTTCAGCGACGCAACAACACGCTCCTGCCCCGGCCAAGATCGCGCCAAGTCCATGAGCACCAGTCGTCGCCCTTCAATCAACGAAGCGATCGATCCGAGCAATGCATCGCGCCGACGTGCGTGCATCGGCTCCAGCGCGGAGCGCAAACACTTCTGCAACTATTTGACTGCATGCATTGCAGGGCCCTTCTCTCTGTTTGGCGACAAAGAGGAGACCACCTCGTCATCCACGCTTGGTTTTTCCCGGAGGCTAAGACTTAATTCCTTGTCCTACAACGGGGAAATGTGGGGAAACCTCAGTCACTGACCGCTGTTTTACCACCCCTGTTTTACTGCTGCTTTCTTGCTGGGGATCAGGGCGGGTCCAGACTCATCCACACCGACTTGAATGTCTTCAAGGCTTGCGGGCTGGCTTCAATATCGCCATTGGTCAGTAGGACCTTGC
>JANMSL010000753.1:0-2444 GCA_031389245.1 Lysobacterales bacterium
GCGGCTTGGCTCCGGTTCGGCCATCTGCATTTTTGGCGGTGAAGGCGCGATCGATGCAAGCATTTCGCACAACACGATAGTCGGGTTCGGCAGCGCGATCGCATTGATCACACGTCCGTTCACTCCACCAGTATCGACACAGCCGATCAGCGGCTACGTGATCGGCAATCTGCTGGCGCACAACAACACTGCGCTGCGTCGCGATGGCATTGCCGCAATTCCCGGCGACGAAGTGACCAACAGTCAGAATCTTTTCTTCGATAACAACAGCGATTTTGGCGGCACGGCGCCGGCCATCGCCGGTAGCGGCACGGTGACCTCGGACCCACTCCTGTACTCGCTTCAGTTTCCTTACCTCAGGGCGGGTTCGCCTGCGATTGGGCGCGGCAATATTTTCTCGTTGCCCTTGGGGTTTCCTCAGCTCGACAGTGACGGCACGCGGCGCTTGAAAAACGTGAGCGGTGGCGGCGGCAACGTGATCGATATCGGCGCCTACGAGTACGGCGACAACTGGTTCAACACACGCGCGAACGGCAGCAACAACACAGGCAATACGCTGCGGCTGTCGCACCCTTCCCTGGACGCGACGCAGAGTGCCAGGGCGCTGGTCACGCCTAATTTCTCGCTGGGCATAACCGTCAACAATGGGCCGTTCGGGGTGTTCTACGACACCGTGTCATCCCTGTGGGCGGTGTTCAACCAAAATACCGCGACCGCGATGCCTGACGGTGCTGGCTATAGCGCGTTTACCCCAACGCCGGGGTCAGGGCTTTTCCTGCATCAGATTGCAAGTACCGGCGCGACGCTCAACGAGACCTTGCTCGACAACAGTGCGGTGAACGCATTGCCCGAGCAGATTGTGGTTACCACATCGAACTGGAATCCGGCGACGCCAGGCGGCGTCTACAACAACCACCATATCGCCGTAGCCTACGCAGCGGACGACCGCTGGCGCATTCTCAACGCCGATGGCGTTGCCTTCGCCAACTCAGCGGCTTTCAACGTCTACGCCCAGCCCCCCAGCATCAGCGCCTTTCGACATGTGGCCAGTGCGGGTAACACGGTTATCGGCTCAACCGGAATAGACAATCCGCGATTGAATGGATTTCGCTGCGCCGTATTGATGGTGACGCCGCTGTCCAGTTTTGGAAATCGGGCATTCGATGTCTATTACAACAACACCACCAATCGTTGGCGGATCTTTTCACCGGACAACATTCCGGAGGGTGCCCAGTTCAATGTCGTGTTCAGTCCACGCCAGGTTGCCGAATGTGGAAGGCCGATATTTGCCAGCAGTTTCGAGAACTGACGCGGCAGACATCGCCGCTGAGGCGATGGCGCGGGGCAAGTGAGCTCCAATCAGTTCAGATGCGCCTGTTCCCTTTCATCAACCATTCGATCTCACTGATCGCGTTGCCGGACGCGTTCGCCGGCGCATGACCCAATCACTCCGCGCTCACCTCACCGCCGCTGCCATCCAGCCGATGAGCCTTGCGGCCACCGCGCGCGTACGGCAGTCCTTCGAGCGCGCCGCCGAGCATCAGTTTGGCCATGCTTACGCAGCGTTCGGCCAGCGCGCCTGCGCCCTCATGCAAGGCTTTGGAGCCCTGCACGGCGAGCATGTTGTTTTCCATGTCTTCGGCACTCCAGCCACGCGAGTGCGCGATATACGGGAATTGCGGAAACTGGCAGCCGATCTCGGAGAAGAACCCCATCATCTGCCCGGCAACGGCCTGGATGTTGTCCTGGCCGCCGGTGATGATGAAGCTCGCCACCTTGTTTTTGAGCAAATGGCGATTGGCGATGGTTTCCTGATTCTGGATGCAGTTCATGCGTTCGACCATTTTGAAATACAGGCTGCTGGCAGCGCCCCAGCGAATCGGCGTCGACACGATGATGACATCGGCCCAGTGCACAACGCCTTCGTACACTTTCTCCATCTGGTCTTCCGGATCGAGCTGGGTGATTGAGCACGGCCAGGTGCAGGCGCGCGCCGACTTGGAATAGAAACCTTCGCAGGCACGGAAGCCGAGCTCACGCAGGCGCAGGGTTTGCGTCTCTGCGCCCAGTGATTGCGCCGCGTGCTGGAGCGCGGCATCCAGCAAATCTTCAGAGGTGCTGTAGCGCGGTTCGCCACTGGTCATCGCCGTGGTTGAAATACCCAAAACCCGAACCGGGCCTGGCGCCCGCACGGGTTCGCGCGCCAACGGATGCGGCGCATGCGGCAATCGGCTGCGCTTGCTGGTCGGCAACGACTGCACCAGTACGCGTCCGCCCGTCACCTTTACCTCATACGCCGGCACCGCGTCGCCTTCGTAACCGGGCTCACCCTGACCCGTACGGCAATGGAATTTCCAGTAGTGCCAGGGGCAGACCACATAGTCGCCGTCCAGTCGCCCCTCGCCCAAAGGCCCGCCGGCATGATTGCAGACCCCCGAGATGGC
>JANMSL010000801.1:0-6249 GCA_031389245.1 Lysobacterales bacterium
GCGACGCAAACTCGCCGTTGCCAACGCTCGATTCGACGCGCCTGCTGGCACGGGCGGCGCTGCGACGGGCGCTGGAAAGCGCCTAGGGAAGGACTGAATAAGTCACCACTTCGTCTTCGCTGTACAGCTTATTGTTTGCAACACGCCGGTTTTCAACAGCGGAGCGGGTCGTTTTCAACAGCGCAGCTGGTCAACCAGCGTTTTTTGCCCCTGACTCAGGGGCTAACTATGCTGCGAACTTGTTCAGAGGTTTCCTAGCGCAACGCATTACAGCGCAACGTTGGATCGCAGTGTCGTCAGCACATCAGTCGTCACGCGCACCCGTGTCATGAGCCAGCGCGCACGCCTGGATTCCGCTGTAGCGCACTTTGCCCGTACGCCTGAACATTGCACTGGTTGACGTTGATGCCGTCGGCGAGCCGGCGATGCCGCGAATCACTGTGCAACCGTGATTCGGGCGCCCGAAATCTTCCGCTGCACCGACATGGAACCGGTTCCGCCGCAGTCGAATCGGCGAATGAGCCGTTTTTTCGATTTCTGCCGAGTTCAACTCTCGAACACGATTCCGGCCGGAACCATCGGCCGACAACTGTTGCATGCAACCCCACTCCTTCAGCTCCACAACACCCGTCGTTCGCTGACCACGGAACTATTGAAAAGGCCGAATAGTCATGTCCAATAAAACGCTTGGTTTACCCTGCAATTCGATTGCGCGCTCACGCAGAATAAAACTCATCCGGCTGTTGATTGCGGGTGCCTTGTCCGTACTTTCCATGGTGCCGACAGCGTTCGCCGCCATCGAATTCCAGGAGGAATACGCCAAGCTGATCAAGGCCGCGGACACCATGGCTCCGGTCACTGGTGGGCTGTTCGGCGAGTCCGTGAGTCTTTACACCGGCGGCACCGAATTTACCGCGACCGATGTCAGCCTGCCCGGCAACAACGCTCTGCCAGTCGCCTTTGGTCGTCGCTTCGTGGTGGAGAGCCGCGGTGAAGGCTCGCGGCGCTTCGCGTTGAGTGACTGGGACGTCGAGCTGCCTTACATTTCGGCGGTATACGCCAAGGGCCAGGGCTGGGTTGTCGACCTTGGTCGCGGCGCCGCATCTACGCAGCGCTGCTCCGGACCGAGCGGCTCCACGCAAGTGGCGCCACCCAACTTCGTTGGCGGCAATCCATCGTCGGAGTGGGATGCCCAGGAATTCTGGCTGGCACCGAGCCTTTACGTCCCCGGTCAAGGCAGCCAGCCCATGCTGTTCTTGGCGGATACGGCGGTGACACGGCCGACCGACGCACTCAACTACCGCTGGGTGACCAAAAACAACTGGTTCTTCGCCTGCATCCCGTTGCTGGAACGATCGAGCGCCAAAGTCGAGTCGGAGGAAGGATTCCTGGTGCGTTCGCCGGATGGCATCAAGTACCACTTCGACCGCAAGATCACCATGGACTACTCGTCGTTGATCCATACCACGGGAGTGGGTTACGCCCACGTCGCGCCCCGGGAAGAGGTGCGTCTGTATCCCAGTCGGATCGAGGATCGATTCGGCAACAGCGTGACCTACTACTGGTCCGGTGGTCGACTGCTACGCATCGAGGGCAGCGATGGTCGACTGCTCACTTTGACCTATGGCGCAAACGGAAAGATCGCGACGGTGAGCGACCAGTCGCGCACCTGGACCTACAACTACGCAGCATTCCCCTCGCCCAATCTTGAATCGGTGACTCTGCCGGACACGTCACGTTGGGAATTCTCGCTGTCTACGGTGGTCAACGCCGATATTTCCTACCAGCCGGCGATCCCCGGATTGGATCCACCCATGGATGGCCCTTACTGCAACAAAGTACGCGTCTTCAATGGCAGCGGCGTCAATCTAAAGACCGCGAGCATTACCCATCCGTCCGGAGCCAAGGGCACGTTTGTTTTTGACGCTCGGCGACACGGCCGCACCAATGTGCCGGACGACTGCAACCAACCGGTCAAGGACCAGCCGCTCTACCATTTCAACACGCTGCCGATTCGCTTCGATTCCTTGGCGTTGATTTCCAAGACCATCTCCGGCGCAGGCATTCAATCCAGTGCACATGCAAATCCTGATCCGGCCATTCCGGGCTATTTCTGGACGTATGACTACCATCCCGGCTCGGCGTCCATTCCCGCTGGAACCGTACACATCTGCAACACCAATCCGCAAAATTGCCCGGCGGACAAAACGGTGGAAGTCATCGATCCCGATGGCACGCGGACGGCCAGCACATTTGGCATTCGCTATGGTGAGAATGAAGGTCAATTGCTGCACACCAAAACCTATGCGCAGGGTGCCGCAACGCCGATGCGAGAGCAGACCTTCAGCTATGTCGCCAACTCTGGCACCAGCAGCTTTCCGTTTCCGCAGAATATGGGAGAGGTGCCGGCGCTCGGTCGATCCGATGCATTCTCATCGGCACAACTGCACCCGCAGAACAAGCGCGTCACGATCCAGGATGGCGCCACGTTCACCTGGGAAGCGCTGACCTTCGATCTATTTGCGCAGCCAACGCGCACGACGCGCGGCAGCTCGGTAGTCGGTGCAAGCAATGTCGAGCAAACGGTTTATCACAACAATCTCGCCAAGTGGGTGCTGAGCCAGGTCCAAACCGTCCATCACGTTTTCTCCGACGAAGCAACTCGCCTGAAGCTCGAGAACACCTATTCGAGCAATGCGCAGCGTCTGACCGAATCAAGCTGGGGCAAGCTGCAGAAGATCTATACCTACCATGCCAATGGACTGATAGCGACGGTGAGCGACGCGGTCGGAACTGCACACGCGACCGCGCTCAATAATTATTTCCGTGGCGTGCCACGACTTGTGACCTATGCCGATGGCAGCGGTGAAAGCGCTACTGTCAACAACGCCGGCCAATTGGAATCGGTTACCGACGAGCAGGACTACACCACCAATTACGACTACGACGCCGCCGGCAGACTGATCACGGTGCGGCGGCCTTCGCCAGATGTCGTGGCGTGGGCGGCGACCAACTACCTTACCGAAAAAGTAGCCAGCAGCGAATTCGGATTGAACACCAGCCATTGGCGCCAACGGGTTTCAACCGGAAACGCAGTGAAGATCACTTATTTGGACGCAATGTTTCGTCCGGTGCTGACGCGTGAGTGGGACACAGCCAGGCCGTCGGAAGTACGCGCCAGCGTCAAGCGCTATGACGCGCAAAACCAGGTGATCTTCAACTCGGTGCCGCTCGCGACGCTGCCGGGCAATAGTTTTCTGCTGGCCAGTGAAGGCACTGATACCGCATACGATGCACTGGGAAGGCAGACGTCGGTTTCGGTGGACTCGGAGCTGGGCGCGGCCCCATTGACGACGACCACCGAATACCTCTCGGGGTTTCAGCGCAAGGTCACCAATCCGCGCAACTATTCGGCCACCTCCACCTTCATGGCCTGGGACGAACCGACCTATGACTACCCGCGATACATCACCGCGGAGGACGGCGTAACCACCAGCATTCTGCGTGACGTTTGGGGCAATCCACGCTGGGTCAATCGTGGTGGCCCCTACGCCGGCGGCACCATTGCGGTAAGTCGTCGCTTTGTCTACGACGACAACATGCGTTTGTGCAAGGTGATCGAACCCGAGGGCGGTGGCAGCTTTATCGATTATGACCTGGCTGGCAACGTAGCCTGGACCGCGCCAGCCGCCTACACCGGCTCACTGGTGTGCGATCGCGCCGCGGCGCCGTCATCGGAAAAATCCACGCGCAGTTACGACGCACGCAACCGTCTGCTGGCGACGGTGCACCCGGCCGGCACCACCTCTACCAGTCAAACCTATTTCCCGGACGGAGCGCTGAAGACCCTGACCAGCGGCGCTGCGCACTGGACCTACGAGTACAACAAGCTGCGCCTGCTGGAAAAAGAAACACTCAGCGTCGACAGCAGGAGCTTCGCTTTCGACTGGGCCTATGACGCGCAGGGTTCGACGCAATCGCTCACCTATCCGGACAGCTCGCTCGTTGACTACGCACCGGACGCATTTGGCCGGCCGACCAAAGTCGGCAGCTACGCGAGCAACGTGCAATACCACCTCAGTGGCGCCATCCAGCGCTTCACCTACGGCAATTCCATCCAGCATGAGATGACGCAAAACCGTCGCCTGCTGCCGCAGCGCAGTGTGGACAGTCTCAATGGAGCGGCCATCGTGGACTTCCAGTACGGTTACGACCAGAACGGCAACGTGTCGCAGATCGTTGACGGTGCCAGCGGCGGCCTGGAGTCAAAAGCATTGGGCTACGACAAGTTCGATCGCCTGATCAGCGCGTCTGCGTCGGGACTATGGGGCAGCGCCAGTTTTACCTACGATCCGGTCGACAACCTGCGGCGCATGCAGGTAGGTGCGCGCGTCTACAATTACGTCGTCGACAACGCGAGCAACCGGCTGTCGCAGGTGAACGATGGCAACAATGCCAGTCTGTTCGGGGTCGGTTACGACGCGCGCGGAAACGTCACTGTCAAGGGCACTCAAACTCTGACGTTCGACAAGGCCAATCGCTTGACGACCGCTGGCGCGGCACCCGGCGGCACCGGCAGCGAAAGCTACACCTATGACGGCCACGGCCGCCGCGTGACCATCCAGAAGAGCGGGCAGAGCGACAAACGCTACGCCGTATACAGCCAGGGTGGACAGTTGTTGCACGAGCTGGATGCACAAGGCCAGCCCATCAACTACGTGTATCTGAGCGGCACCTTGCTCGCCCGTCTGCAGCAAGCCGGCGCCGGTCCCGCGACGCCAATCGTCAGCGTCAGCCCCAACGCACCGTCCAGCGGCAACGTGGTGATCAGTTGGAACAGCGTGATGACACAGGGCACCTACACCGTTCGTGTATCCCGCGACGCAGCCACACCGTTGGTGATCAACGTAGCAGCACCGAATCTGAGCCATACCTTGGTCGCGCCCGAGGGCGGTACCTATCGCTTTGACGTAACCCCGTGCACGCCGGCCAGTCTCTGTGGTGGCACCGGATCGATCACCAACTACGGCGTGACGCCAAAACCGGTCGCGGCCGTCAACGTGCCCAGCGTGCCGCAGACCGGTGCCTACAACGTTACGTGGTCGGCCTCGGTGGGCGCGACGGGTTACCGGGTTGACGAAACCAACAATGACGGTGTCACCTGGAGCAACATTCAATCGTCAACCAGCGCGTTTTCTATTTCGCGTCCCGGATTGATCGCGGGTAGTTATCGCTATCGCGTCACCGCGATGAACACCTGGGGCGAACGCGCCGGCGTGGTGTCATCGACGGTAACCGTGCAGTCAGGCAACACCTGCAACAGCGTCACCACACTGCCCGCTCCCACCCTGCTGTCGATCGTTGCAGATTCGCCGACCGGTTACACGGTGCGGTGGAGCGAGTCAAACTGCGCAACCCACTACCGACTGCAAGAGTCCACCAACGGCACCAGCTGGCTTGCAGCGCCCGGTTACCCGGATCCTGTTGGCGCACTCGTCGCCACGTTTATGAATCGTGCTGATGCCACCTACCACTACCGTGTGCAGGCCAGTCGGCCGCAAGCCAACCCGGTGACACCCAGTGCCTGGAGCAACACCTTGTCGATCACCATCACCGGATCGCCACAGGCACCTGCGATCCCGACCCAAATGCGATTGGGCAGCGTGGGAATTCAACCCGATCCAATCAACCCGAACATCCAGGTCTACGGCAACAATCAGACCGTCGACGCGTGGTGGAATCCAAGCCCCGGCGCCACGTACTATTTGCTCCATCGCACTGCAGGCGAGACGGCGTGCAGCGCAACCGACGGCATCGAAACCATCGCGCCCGCTATCCCGTCGCAACTTCCACCGAACGGGCGCACCGGCATCCCGGTGAAGCGTGTCTGCGGCGGAGTTGCCTTTACGCCTGCGTCCTACGGCTTCACGGTGCAGGCGTGCAATGCACAGCAGTTGTGTTCACTGGAGTCGAACATGGCGATCGTGGAAGTGCATCCGAACACTGGAGGCACCGGTCCAAATCAACCCGACGCTCTGCTCCCGGTGTACTACCACACCGACGCCCTCGGCAGCCCGGTGGCAGAAACCAGCGCGACCGGAACCGTGACCAAACGCATGCGCTACGAACCTTACGGTGCGCCGACTGACAATACCTACACCAACGCGCCGGCCTTCACCGGCCATGTGGCGGATTCACTGACGCGACTGAACTATATGCAGCAGCGCTACTACGATCCGCAGTTGGGGC
>JANMSL010000026.1:0-3053 GCA_031389245.1 Lysobacterales bacterium
CCGACTTCGAAGAAAAGGTGCTGCTGGCCTCGTCCAATCAACCGGTGCTGGTCGACTTCTGGGCACCGTGGTGTGGCCCGTGCAAGCAACTCACGCCGATCATCGAGAAGCTTGTCACCGAGCTCAAAGGCAAGGTGCTGCTGGCCAAGGTCAACACCGAAGAGCAGATGCAGCTGGCAGCCGCGTTTGGCATTCGCTCGCTGCCGACGGTGATGTTGATCAAGGATGGGCGCCCGTTGGATGGCTTTATGGGCGTGCAGCCCGAAACGGTGATCAAGGAATGGCTGGCGCCGCATCTGGAAGGGCTCGAGGCACTGGAAGACGAAGTCACTGAAGCGCTCATTGCCGAGCGATCGCCGCAGGAACAGGTGCAGGACGCGCGCGCGGCCATTGCTGCCGAGCCGGACAAGGCCGAGCTCCGGCTCGGGCTGATCCAGGCAATGCTGGCGGCCGACGATAACGAAGGCGCGGCGCTGGAACTGGATGCGCTGCCGGTCAATCTGGAGTCGCATGACCTCGCCCGTCGCGCACGGGCACAGCTTGCATTCATCAAGGCGTTGCAGGAGGCACCCGCGGAGTCCGCACTGAGCGCACGTCTGGCCCAGAAGGCGGACGATCACCTCGCCCGCTATCAATACGGCGTACGCCGCTTGCTCGCAGGCGATGCCGAGGGCGCGCTCGAGGCGTTCCTGGAGATGATGCGCCGAGATCGCAAATTTGAAGACGACCTCGGACGCAAATCACTGATCGCAGCGTTTGCGCTCATCGACGACGCCGATCTGGTCAGCCGCACGCGCAAGCGCATGGCAGCCATGATTTTCTGATGCCCCTGGCGCCGCCACTAGGTCCGGCGGCGCGCATTTCTTCCCCGCCCGACTCGAATCCGCAGCTACTCGAAGCCGTTGCCAAAGATCACCATGGATAAGCCGCTGCCCGGCCCGGTACCACTCGATGGGTGCAGTAGGTAGGGGAAGGTTGGCGCGAAGGTCGCCGGAGTGTTGGCCTCCACACCCGTGGTGAATCCGAACACGTCAAGAAAATCCGGAGTGATCGGGTTGCCCGACGTATAGTCGTCATAGAACATGCCGATCGCTGCCAGGAAGAAACCAGACATCGCCTGCAGTTCAATGCGGACAACGTCATCCTCAAGGCGGCGACCGTTCGGGAATCCGTCCATATTGGGAATGGACTGCAGCACCGCCGAAGCATTGAATCTCGGATCGGTCAAGCCAAGCATCACCGCTTTGACCAGGCCGAGCGAGCTGAAATCAGCATCGTTGCGCGGCGTTGGGGACACCGCCATGTTCAAGCGCAGCATGTCGCCGAAGGTGGGCAGGAAGTTGTTGACGAACGGCTTGCCGTTCGCAAGCGGATTCCCGTTCTTTCCGGTAGCAAGTTGGTACGGCGACAAGTTTGGCAACCCGGTGTGGGACAGCGGCAACAGGTCAACCGAGCGTGGCCTACCCTGTCGTAACAGATAATTTCCGAACAGATTCACATCCAGTGCAGTACCTGCGCCACCGTTGGATGCCAAGATCGGCCACAACCCGTCGTTCGTGTTGCCGAAGTCAAAAGACTGCAGCGAGTTTCTTTGAATGCGCAAAGCGGCCCACGCAGGAACGGCCCCACCGAACAAGGAGTTATCCATGTACAGACCGAGTTCGGGACTGTTGAAATAGTCTTCCATAGCGGGGTCTTCGGTGTAAGGCGTCAACGCATTCCATCGGTCCTTATCTCCGATTGGAACGACTACCTCGTTGGTCAGCGGCATCCCAAGACGGGATATCTGGATGAAATTTCCCGAGTACGATTGTGTGCCATTGCCATTGAGGGTGCGAGTCTGCTGGCGACTGGCCGAGGCCCACACCCCGATGATGAAATCGGAGTCGAGGACGTGGACTGCCGTGCCGACCCCCTGCCCGTTTTTCTGCAATGCCGAGATGTCCGCCTGGATGGCGATCGCCCCCACATTGAAGTTGGCCATGCCATCGCGCGGGTTGGCGCGCGGCGCATCGGCTATATCATAAAGCGCGCCAATGTCGGCAAAGTATGGATCGTCGACAGGGCCGCAGAACACTTTTTCACCGCTGGATGCAGTGGTGATCGCGGCATTGAATAGCGCGCTGTAGGTCGTATTCAGGCCGGACGTGCCACCAATCGAGCGTGGTCCGATGTTGTTGGGCGGCACCATGCCGCTGCTGATTACCGTGCTGAACGCGCCACCGTTGATACTCTTCTCCATGGTGTAGGTCAGCTTCTGATTCTGCTGTCCAAATCGGATATTGAAGAAGGTCGACGGGTCCTGATTCACCTTGGTGAAGGTGAATCGATAGGTGATGTCGTCTCCTGCAACGCCATCGTTTTCGATGTGGATCTCATAGCGGATGTTCTCGCCAAACGAGTGGTAGTTCGGACCGCCCTGCGGCAGCTGCATCGGATGATAGTTGGCGATGATGGTGATCGTATCCGGCAGATCAGGGCTACGAAACGCGTACAGGTCGGTGTTGTCCGCCAGCGGGTCAGCGCTGATCAACGGCGCTTCACGGTGACTCGATGCCAGCGCTGCCAACGGGATCGCCATCGCCACGGCCAGCATCAGCGCGACGCGGCGAGCGCAGGCATGGATGGTTTCAGCGCGCATCGCCACAATCTTGAATCGCAGGTGTTTCATTGGCCCACCTCCGTTCCCCGCCAAGGCGAGGCCACATAAGGAAACGTACTCTTGAATGCGGCGTCATTCGTTTCAACGCCGGTGGAGTAGTCGAGGATGTTGCGCAGCAGGTTGGTGATCGGGTTCGGATTGCCCGCGACAAAGTCATCATGCCAATAGCCAATGGCAGTGAGGAGGACGCCGCTCGCCGCTTGCAGTTCGATCCTCGTCACATCATCTTCGAGCCGGCGTCCGTTGGGGAATCCGTCCATATTGGGAATAAACTGTAGCGCCGCCGAGCCATTGAAACGGGTATCGGTCAAGCCCAGTACCACGGCCCGAACCAGGCCGAGAGAACTAAAATCGGGATCGTTGCGCGGCGTTACCGGCACCGCCATATTCA
>JANMSL010000040.1:0-3544 GCA_031389245.1 Lysobacterales bacterium
ACCAGCGGCGCCACCGAGGCTATTCAGACTGCAGTGTTATCGGCTTTGAGTGCGCACGCGGGAAAGCGTTTCGCCCATCCGCCTGGAGCCGCATCGGCCCGCGCCGAACCAACCCGCAACTTGTTGCTCTATGGGTCGACCGAACACAAAGCAGTGCCTGAGTCGATGCGGCATTGGAACCAGATTCTGCATACCGATTGCGAGATCGTCGCGATTCCGGTCGATGAGCAAGGCCAGCATGACTTGGCGTTTCTCGCTGCCCATGCCGGGCGAGCGGTGTTGGTCAGTACGATGGCAGTCAACAACGAAACCGGCGTGATCTCCGATCTGGCCGCAATCGAAGCGATCATGCGCCAGCATCCCGATACGCTATGGCTGGTCGATGGCGTACAGGCGCTGGGCAAGCAGGACATCGAGCTTGCCAAAACGCGCATCGATTATTTTCCGCTCAGTGGCCACAAGCTGTACGCGCCCAAAGGCATCGGCATGCTCTACGTGCGCGAACATGCGCCATTTACGCCGTTGACGGCTGGCGGCGGCCAGGAATCGGGGCTGCGTTCCGGCACGGAGAATATGGCGGGCATTGCCGGATTCGGCGTGATTCTCGCCGAGCTGATCGAACCGACCGGCATGTTCTGCGATCTGGCCGCGCTGCATCGCTATCGTGACCAACTGGTCGCGGCGCTGCTTGAGGCATTCCCAGGCGTGGTGTTCAACACGCCGTTCGAGCGCTCGGTGGCAACGACGATCAACTTTTCGGTGCCTGGCTTCGCCAGCAAGGAGCTCCTTGACCTGTTCGACGCTGCGGGCATCCGCGTCAGTTCAGGTTCGGCATGCGGTGGCAGCAAGGCCACGCGCAGTTACGTGCTGGACGCGATGGGGCTGGCCGCGTGGCGAAGTGAGTCCGCCGTGCGTCTGTCGTTCGGACGCGCCTGGAACGACGAGCAATGTACCGCCGCCTGCCGACGTATCGTCGAGTCCGGCAGCGCATTGCGCAATGCCTGCCTGTTCACCGAATCTGCATCGCAGCGCAACGATTTCGATGGTGTGCTGCAAATGAAACATGATGGCGCCTGTACCTGGCTGCTGATCGAGCGCAGCGCGGCACTGTGCGTGATCATCGATCCGATCGCCGAACTGGGCGAGCGCATTGAGCGCTACATTCGTTGTCAGGATTTGCGCATTGTCGCGGTGCTGGATACGCATTCGCACGCCGATCACGCCTCCTCGCGCAACGAGTTGCTGACCCATCTGCAGGCGCACGTGCAGGATTTGCATGCGACTGCCAATGGCCTGGGCTGGCCCGTTGCAGCGAGCGGGACGCCACTGGATACCCTGGCGTTTGGTCACTTTCAGTTGCGCCGCCTGCCGCTGCCCGGCCACACCGCCGACAGCGTCGCCTATATTCTGCATGATTTGCGCATGCCGGAGCGGCCACGTCAGGTCTTCGTCGGAGATACCGTGCTCAGCGGGGGTATTGGTCGCAGCAACTTCGCCTGCAGCTCGTCGGAAGCGATGTATCGCTCGCTGCGTTTGCTCGCCAACGAAGTAGGCGCAGACGCCCTGCTCTGCGCCGCCCACGACTACAACCATGAGTTCGCCACAACACTGGCGGTCGAGTCCCGCAGCAATCCGCTGCTCGCCGATGTATTGGCCGACGTGCCAATGTCCGAAGCGGATTTCGTTCACGCCAAAAAACAGATTGATGCCTCGCTCAATGACGCTAGCGGCAGCATCATGATGTGTGGTGCCTTGCGCTGTTCCGGAGACGAGAAATCAGCCAGCGTTGAGTTCACGCCTGCTGGCCTGCGCCAATATTTGCAACAGCATCCGGACGCGACGCTGGTTGATGTGCGCGAAGCCTACGAATGTGCGATGGGCTCAAAGCTGGGCTTGTTGGACGAAAGCCACGCCCTTGCCGTCCCGCTCAGCCGTCTCACCGACGCCGCGCCCGCCTGGTTGGCCGCGCCCGACATGCCGCTGGTGTTCTTCTGCCGCAGCGGCAATCGCAGCTCGCTCGCCACCCAATGCATGCGACGCCTTGGCCATCCCAACGCGTTTCATCTTCGAGGCGGCCTGGCGTTGTTCAGTTGATTCAAGTCTTGGCGGATTCATGCGTGACCGGCGACCAGCACTCGGAATGCACAGGTCACTCCAGCTCTTGCCACCGCGCATAGGCCGCTTCAAGCGCTTTTTGCTTTTGCGCAATCAGCCGGCCATGTTCGGTGATGTCAGTCGCAGGGCGACGATAAAAGTCTGCCGTTTGTGATTGCGCAAGCATCGCGGCGATATCGGTTTCCAGTGTTTCAATCAGCTTGGGCAGTGCGTCCAGTTCGCGTTGCTCTTTGTAGGCGAGTTTTTTTCTGGTGGGGATGGCCACTGGTGCTGCGGCGCTGGAAGTCGCCGGCTTGGCGGTCTCCGAATCATTGCTCAGCTTCGCATTGGAGCCCGCGGTGCGCCGCTGCGCCAACCAATCGGTGTAGCCGCCGACGTATTCCCCTACCTGACCGTCTCCCTCCATCACCAGACTGCTGGTAACGACATTGTCGATGAAGGCACGATCATGCGAGACCAGAATCAGCGTTCCGGCGTACTGACCGAGTAGCTCTTCGAGCAGATCCAAAGTCTCGATATCCAGATCATTGGTGGGCTCGTCCATGACCAGCAGGTTGGATGGCCGCGCCAGCAATTTGGCCAGCAGCAATCGATTGCGCTCGCCGCCGGACAGCGCCGATATCGGCGCCCGCGCGCGGTCGGGCGAGAACAGAAAATCCTGCAAATAACCCAGCGCGTGCTTGCGCACACCATTGATCTCGATGGTTTCGCTGCCGCCGGCGACGTTTTCCAATGCCGTCCAGTCTTCGCGCAGATCGCTACGATGCTGATCAAAAAAGACCACATCAAGTTGGGTGCCGCGTTTCACTTCGCCCGCCTGCGGTTGCAGTTCGCTGAGCAGGAGTTTGATCAAAGTGGTCTTGCCAGAACCGTTGGCACCAATGATGCCGATGCGATCGCCACGCTGGATGATGGTGGAAAAATCCCGCACGATCACGCGTTCGCCGAAGCTGAAATCGACATTTTTCACTTCGATCACGCGTTTTCCGGAAGTGCTGGCCTGCGCCGCTTCCATGCGCACGTTGCCCGCCACATTGCGCCGTGCCGAGTATTCACGACGCAGTTCCTTCAGCGCGCGTACGCGACCTTCATTGCGTGTGCGTCGTGCTTTGATGCCCTGGCGAATCCAGATCTCTTCCTGCGCCAATTTCTTGTCGAAGCGCGCATTGGCTTCCGACTCAGCATGCAGCCGCTCTTCACGCCGTCGCAAATAGTTGTCGTAGTCGCCCGGCCAGCTGGTGAGTTGACCGCGATCGATCTCGACGATGCGTGTGGCCAGTGCCTGCAGAAAGCGCCTGTCATGGGTTACGAAAACCACGCAACCGTTGAATTGCTTGAGCGCTTCCTCAAGCCAGTCGATCGCTTCGATGTCGAGGTGATTGGTGGGTTCGTCGAGCAACAGCACGTGCGGATCCAACACCAGCGCCTG
>JANMSL010000044.1:0-8450 GCA_031389245.1 Lysobacterales bacterium
GCCAGCGAGCAATGCCACCCATTCAGTCCATGCCGGCAAAGGCATCGCCATAATAGGCATCGACTCAATGTGCAGTGCATTGGCCAATTGCATACCTGCCACGGTACCGAAAGTCAGTTTGAGCAACACGGCGGTCGCGCCCATGAAACGCACTGAACCGGCCACCAGGTGTTGAGTCGACAGCTCGACTACGGCGCTGGTCAGTGTCAATCCGGGCAGCAACACGATAATGGATGCCATTACCACGGTATTCACGTTGACCGGTTGCAGCCATGCCGAAACCAGAGTGGCGATGAACATGGCGACAAAGGCTGCCATTGCCTCAAAGGCCGGCCCCAGTGTCGGTCGGCGCACGACGACACTGGCCATCAAGCCGATCAACAACCCCAGTGTCCCTGCCAACACCACATCGGCAAGCACCCCTTTGAACAGGACCGCCACTGCTGCCGACGAAATACCAAAGCTGAGCACACGCATGATCTCGGCGCGACGCGTCAGACCGCTGTGCACAGCGTGCAAAGCGCGAAGCCCAGACTCGATATTCAACTCACCTGAGAACACACGCTCGGCGATCGCATCGACTTCGACCAGGCGGCGCAGATTCAAATCACCAGGCTCGACGCGGATTACCTGGGTCAGGCGCGGCAGCGCACCGGCGCCTTCGGCTAACACTGCAAACGACAGGATGATCGAAGTGGGTGTCGCGAGGATATTGCTGACCAAGCCCAGACGCCCCGACACGTTATCGAGCGCTTTCTCCAGGCGCGGCGCGGTAGTGCCGTACTCGTGCAGTCGGCGAGCCAACTCCGCAATAAATCTGACACGATGTTCGAAGTCCAGCTGGTCCATCGTTGCGTTCTGCTTTGTTGTCGGTTGCATGGCGTTCTCCGCGGCGCGCAGGATAGCGCTGCCCGCGGGCAGCGCAGAGGCGCAGCAAGGGCGCCAGCATGGCAGCTGCGGTGCCGGCCGCACTGCGATTTAGCGCTCCTTCACTCGGGGGCACTTAGGCTCCGAACTTGCTTGGCGGTTCCCTAGTGCTTGACCACGCGATCTGGCACTGGCGTCTGCCCGGTATCGTGCTCGCTTTTTCCGGCGAGATCGGCATCCTGGAATGTATCGAACCGAAATTACGTCGATCACTTCGGCCGGCCAGGGCTGAGGTGAATGTAGCGGAACGTGAGGTTGATGCGATCACCATCAATTGCACGCGCTTTGGGCACCGCATGTTGCCAGTATTTCTGCGTATCACCGTGCATCAACAGCAGGTCCCCGTGTCGAAGCACCAGGTCGTTGCGTGTGCGGGGATTGTCTTTGCGGCGCATAAGGAATCGCCGGTCCGCACCGAGCGAGATGGACGCGATCAGCGGCAGATCGCCCAATTCGCGTTCATTATCCGCATGCCAGCCCATGCTGTCGGAGCCACTGCGATACCAATTGGCCAATACGCTGTTAAACAATCCGCCACATTCCTGCTGCAACAGGGAGCGTAGACCGAGCAGCGGCTCGGGCCAGGGCCGAGGCTCGAACTGAGTACGCGAATAGGCGTAGCTCGCACCCGGATCGCCGATCCAGCACGATAGTCGAGGCGAAGGAACGCTGCGCCCGAAAAGTTTGATGGTGTGCTGCTCCCATTCGATGCAGACGCGCAGCGCCGCGATCAGTGCCGCAGCATCCGACGCAGTCAACCATTGCCGATAGAGCGTCGCTGCTACGCCTGGCAAGGTTTGTCCCTTGGCTGGCACTCGCACACGCTCGCTCATGCCAATGCAACGATCAGACCGCGCTGCTGCCAGTCGTCCAGGCACTGCGTGAGGTCGGCGCCCAGTTGCGCGTCTGGGGCATCGAACTTCGCCTGCATCGCCTGCAATATTTGCACTTCGTCGCTGCCTTCGATCAGCATGCGCAGTATCAAACTCGCGCTGAGGTTGGCGCCAAAGTAGTTGCCCGCACGCGCGTCCAGCAGCACTGCCTCTTCCAGCGCAGTCTGTGCCAGCACACCGTCCGCCAGGCGAAATCGACGCCCGCTCATCGGTCAAACCTCATGCCGGGCGCTGCAGAATCCATGCGCGAAAATCGGGTCGTCGCTTCGGGATCCGGATCCAGGACAATTTCGCCGCATTGCACCCAGGCATGCGCTTGCAAGCTGCCGCCGTTGCGCTGCACACCGATGCACAGCTGTACAGGGATGGCATGGGCATCGGCCCATTCGACCAGGCTCAACGCACGATCGAGGCAACGACTGCGTGGCACCCAGTGCGCCACGCGCTCAATGTCGTGCATTCGTTCGCGCAGGGCCTCGATGTCACTGGCTTGCGCGAGCGTGACCGAGCCGCTCGCCCGCCGTGCAATCTCAGCGCCGGCATCGCGCCACCAGCGCCAGCGGCACAACGAGATCCAGACGGCCGCAAAGGATTTCATGGAAGACCCACTGCACGCAGCAACTGATAGGCAGAGGCCGTTGTGCTGGTCTGTTGCTCCGCTGCTACGCGTGGCACACACAGGCGCCACGCCGGAGTACGCAACGCCAGGGCTGCACAGAAATCGAGATGACGGGCCAGTACCGCTGGCGCGAACAAACGCGCGGCAACGCTGTCGCGCATCAGACGACGTGAGGCTTCGGTCTGCGACAACTGCGTGAAGGTCAGCGCACCCTCGCCAATTTCCACCCAGACGAGCGCAGCCAGCGGCAAATCGAGGTCATCAACGAACAGCGCTGGCGAAAGCTTCAGTTGCGGAAACCGGGGCAGAACTCGCGCGCCGGAATCGGTGAGCACTACCGGCGACACGTCGTCGGTGAGCCGCAAGCTTCCTTCAGTTTTCGCGTAGCGAGCCATGCTCGATTTGCCCGACCCCGAAGGTCCGAGCAGCAGCACTGCTCCGGAGCCGCACAGAATCGCTGAGGCATGCAGACCAAATATGCCACGCGACGACAGCGCCAGCATCAAGGCAGGGCCGAGCAGCAATTCATCGCGCAATGCCGTATCAGCGGGAAGATCGAACGCGTCTACCCGATTGCCACTTGTGCTGACGCGAAATCCGGGTCCATCGTCAAATCGAACGCATTGCTCGGTCGCGCTCAACCAACAACGAAACCCCTGTAACGCCTGACCAATCCAGCCACTGCCCATGATGTCAGGCGGACCCGCGCAACGCATGGGCTCATGCCGGCGAGGCGATCTGACAATGCCTTGTAGCTTTGCGTCCACGACCGGAATCGGCCGATCAAATTGCAGATCAGTCTGCGCGATGCGTGACGTGTAAGTGAGAACATCGCGCTCAGCGCATGTTTCGGTAAAAAATTCGATCGGCGGAAAACGCAGGCCCGAAGCGCTTTCCGGCGGGTGGATCAGGGGCAGCCAGGACATCGCTGCGGCTGCGTGCCACCGGAGTCTCCGACACCCGGTGAAGCGCCCAGGGTAATGTCACGAAGCTCTCCGAGTTCGACCAACGCGGGCGCGACATAGCTCAACCGCTGCGATGGCAACGGGGAGCAGGGCTGCTTGGCGGGAGAAAACTCACTCACGGAATGCCTCGGAAACTTCACACCTGTTAGCCCGAGATGCTAGCACAGCGCCCCCCCGGCCCCAGTGGCTGCGCCACCAAAGTTCATAACTCGCGCACAACCAGATCAACAGCAGATCAGACTCCGTGAACGCGCGTTCACGCGCTCGCCGCAGTGCCGAGGGCATGACGTAGTGCGGCCAGCGCGCGTCGGGCGCGTCCAGTAACCGTGCCACTTCAGTTGCTGATCGTTGCAAGACACCGATGCGAAAAAACGGCGCAAGACTGCCGCCTTTGGGGCGTGTTCGCACTGACTCGGGCAATAGCCCGCGCATCGCTTCGCGTGTCAATGATTTGGATTGTCCGTTTCGATACTGATAGTGCGCAGGCAAGGCAGCGGCAAATGCCACGACGCGCGGGTCCCGATATGGAGCCAGCAACTCGATGTTGTGCATGGCGTGGAAGCGACGTCCCAACTCCGCATCCTGAATTGCTTCAGCACTATCTGCGCCAGTACCTGGGGCGTCGGTACCGAGCGTTTGGAGCAACTGCGCACCCCATTTCGGTTGCATCCAATGCGGCGTTTGCCAAGTGCTGGCAGCAGGCATCGAACCTTGTCTCGCCAGCATTCGCCAACCCGGTTCCCGCCACAACGCGCTCAACCCCTGATCTTGCAACAGTTTCAACTCTTGTCCCAACACCCAGGAAATACCCCGGTCGCTCAATCCAGAACGCATCCAGTTGCCCGCTTCAGGGTAGAGATGATCACCGAAATTGCCGCTGATCAGTGCATCGCAGTTGGCTGACTCGGCCACGCAGTAGAGGTGCTGCTGCAACCAGCGATACGGATTGGCGGGCGGTCCGTCATCCTCTATGGGCCACTGCGCGAGTCGTGCCAGTGGCCAGTCGTGATCGCCGTTGAACAGGCGTGACTCGAGTCCCAGGTGTTGCGTGGTGGCGGTGATCCACTCATGTTCATTGGAAGCAGGCGTCAGCGGTAGAGTCCAGGAATACGCGCACAGTTTGTTGCGTGATTGATTACTGATCGTTGCAAGCGCACTGGAATCGAGTCCGCCACTGAGCATGATGCCCGGCCGTCGCGACTCGCTCAGCGCCTCGCTGACCGCGGCGGACAGTGTTACCAGCCAAGCATCGCGCGCTTCTGCGTCGTCGGCAAATTGCAGCTTTGGTTTTGCGGCAACGACGCTCGCCTGCCTGACCCGCATGCCGCGCGCATCAAAGCTGCAGGTTGCTCCGGGCACCATCGCCGTAACGCCCACGAAGTAGCCGCAGCCGCTGGGCGGTGCCCGCAAGGCAAAATACGCAGCGACCGAGTCAGGATGCTCTTGCAGCGAACGACCCGCCGCGAACAATGCCGCACTCGGTCGCGTTGCAACCAGTACGCCATCGTCTTCGAACACGAAATGCAGGCCACGCGCGCCGCTTGGCGAACGCATCAACCACAGTCGGGCTTGCTTGATATCAAAAATCGCCAGCGCGAAATCACCTTCGAACTGCGCCGCGGCCGATTCGCCCGATAAGCTCCAGGCCAGCGCGGCCAATGACTCATCGTCGCAGTTCGCGGCGTCAGTGACGCCGGCCAGATTGGCGCGCAGACGGGTTCGGCATCCCAGTGAGAATCGGCCATCCATCGCGACGATCAGATCGCGCTGAATCGCCCAGTCGCCGACGTCCGCAGAACTTGCCCGGCTCGCGCTGATCCCTTGCGCACTGATGCGCTGCCAGCCGGCGCTGGCAAAACCGCCCAGTGCGAGTTCAGCCCGCGACATCGGCTCAGAGGAAATCGTGACACCGGCCCAGTCGACAGCGAGCACGAATGCGCCCATTTCAATTCAACTCCAAGCGCCGCCGCACCACGTCTGGGGCGTGATCACCGAATCGGCATCGCTGGATCACCGAGCAGCGTGCTGGAGATCAAAATGTCACGGTACAACCCGCTTTGTCCGGCGAGCGCAAACTTGGCAGAACGCAGCGCATCGCCCACGCGCGTGCCCGGCGCAAGGAACGGGTAAAGCGCGTTGCCGAGCGCCTGATGGGCCTCGGCGCCAGTGAGCGCAGACACGCCGATGACTGCAGCGGCACCTTTGTTCGGGGAGAGCAGGAACGCGTGCGCCATGGTGTCGGCATTGGGCGACACAAAATAGCTGTTCCAACATCCCCACTGCACCACCAGGTCACTGACGCCGCTGTTCAATCCAAAGACCTGGGCCGATGTCAGAACTGTCTGATCGGCGGTGCTCCATTGAATCGGTGCCGAGTGACCGACATAACTCACTAGCGAAGCGCCAGCATTGAGCTGACCCAGCAGAATCGTATTGGCCTGAGCGATGCCCACGTCATCGACATAAGCCTCAGTGGGTTGCCACGAGCCCGGCAGCAAAGCTGCAAAGCCGTCACTGATCGACGAGAAGTCCGATTCGCCATCGGTGCCGCCGGCGACCAGCACCAGGCGGCGCTGCGGATTGCTGCCTTGAATTGCGACCAGCTTGTCGCGCAGCGCAGCGAGCTCGACCAGGCTGCGCACCGGCAACCGACCAATGGCAAAGTCCGGCGCGTCATCGCCATTGATGTCGGCATAGACACTATCGGTTGGCGTGTAGGAAATATCGCCAACCTTGCTGTACAGCGTCGGCACAAAGCTCACCGAACCGGTACCGAGAAAATTCTTGTAATCGTAGGTATCCGCGCCGACCAGCAACACGTAGTCAACGCCCATCGATACTGCCACCTGCTGCAGGTAGCGACGAATCGCTTGTCCTTCCGGCACGGAGTCGCCGAACTGCTGATAGACCTGCGCCACATCAACCACCCGGGTAGACAACCCGCGTGACTGCTGCAAGGCCACGATATCGCCGAGCTGGCCGATGAAAAGACTGTGGCTGATAATCAGATAGTCGGCGGTGCCAGTGGTGATATCCGCATCGTCCGGCAATGCCTCGACTCGGGTTACCCCCAACGCACTGATATTGGAGACCCAATAGTCACCCGCGCCCGCAACGAAGGGTACCGAAGCATCGAAACCGCCGGCACCGGCCTGACTGGTCACAGCACTCAGATGATTCCATCGATCGCCGACACCGGCGTATGCAACCAGCGGCCCGGCGAGCAGACCATTGGCCACGAATCCGGCACGTGCGTTGCTGCCCTCAAAGCTGGTGCGAAGCAAGCCACCGCCATCGGCATCGGCTTCCAGCGCAGCGCCGCCGCTGGTGTCGGCATTGATTCCTTGCACAAACAGTCGTCCCTGATCAGCCACCGGCAGCCGCGGATAGCGCAGTTCGACACTGTCCAGATAGACAACGTCGTAATCGAATCCGTTCTGACCCGTGGTTTCAATCACAACAGCGGTATTGCCATTGGAAATATTCGGCAGCAATGCCGACAGCTGCTGTTCGCGTATGCCGTCAAATACTGCCTGACCCACTTCCGGTCCGTTCACCGAAAGGCGCACATGGTGATCCTGCCCGGCGCCGGACCAATTGGTAACACCGATCAATTCCGCGGAAATCTGCGCGGCGAACTCGGTCTGCGCGAGTTGATCCACCGGCAGATTGAACGAGAGCGCAGCGGGGGCACCGACGAACGCCACCATTCTCCCGGCGTGCCAAGGATCATCCGTTGGCGAAGCGAAGTTATAGAGGCTCTCGGGTGAATAGCGTTGCACGCTCCAGTACCAGGCATCGCGCAGCAGGTCGGGCAGACCGCTATCGGGATGGATCGCGACAACGCCGACACCGTCCGCCTTGACCAGATAGGGAAGTTCTTTGCTGTAAAGCGAATAGCCGGGACGCACCAGGAAGTCGATGTAAGAACCCGATCCAAAGTTGCTGGTGGCCGAATACACCCGTCGCGGCACGCCTTCGTCACGCAACGTTACTGCGATCTGATCGACCGGAACGCCGGCAAAGTCGACACCCTGTGCCAACAATTCTGCAGCAGTGACGCGGTAGAAGCCGGGCAATTCCACCCACAGTTTTGCGCCCTGGATGGCCACTCCTTGTGCGGCCTGGGCCAGGCGATCGTTCTCCACCGCCTGGCGCACCCCGTTCCAGTTGACGGTTCGCACCACCGGGCGCACGCCATAGGTTTGGCCTGCGACGAAGGGTCCACGCAGGGTTGTACGCCCGAGCGTATCGTGGTCGGCGATGTAGAACGTTCCCGAGGGCGGCGCCTGCGCAAGTGTCAGTTCGTAGTTCGACACTTCGGTTGTGTTGATGCTCTTGCTGGGCAGCACCGAATTGGAAATGCGCTGATACGCGTCACCACGTTTTTCATGCACGCTGTAGCCAACGTTGTTGGTCTCGGTTGCCGAGGAAAAACTCAGTACGAGCTGGCCATTGCTGACGTTGGATTGAACATACATGAGGCTGACGGGAAGCGTCGTGGCCGGGATTCGATGGTCTTCAATCTCACCACCGGTGATTTGTCCGTTGTGCGCCGGATTGGCTGCGCCACCAATGAATGTGGTGTCGGCGCTGAGGCGAAGACGCAGATAGGTCTGCGCCGCCGTCGCATTGGTCACCCCGGTCCAACGCAAAATGCGCGTTCCTGTTCCAGTTGGCGCATTGCCCGTGGTGAAAGTGCCATCGATGGCGCCACCGCTGCCATTGCCAAGCGCCGGAGACGAGCGTTCATTGGCATCGTTGAAATCGCCATCGGCGTTGAAATCCACCCAGCCAACCAGTTGTGCGTCAGCGCCAGTGCTGTTGGTGGTTGCAACGCTGACGCAGTATTCGTTGAGCGCCGTATCGTATGCACCGCAGCGCCAAAACTGGGGCAAGCCGACCGGAACGATCAGTGTCGGAAAGGTGATGCCGTCTTCGTCGGCGCCATCGCCATTGGCAAGCGCACCCGGGGTGCCATCGGTTTCGCCGTCCGGCAGAGTGCCCATGAAGAGATCGCGCTGCCCCATTGTGTTGCGGGTCACC
>JANMSL010000048.1:0-1537 GCA_031389245.1 Lysobacterales bacterium
GTGCCGGTAAAGCCGCCGGCGGTAAAGCCTCCACCGATGCCTGCTGCAGGCACGATGGTGTTGCCTGCAGTAAAGGTCGCCAAGGCACACGCAGACACGCTCGCCACCGGAGTGGTCAAGCTGGCCCGGCTGGTTCCGCAAAGCCCCGAAGCCGGCAAGCAAACCACCGTGCTGGGGGTCACCGTCACGCACATCGGTGCCGACGCCAACAATCAGGTGCGCATCGGCGGGCCAGGCGTGGACGCGCGACATGCCGAGATCGAACCTTCGACCGCAGGCTATGTGCTGCGTGATCACGGCTCGCTGCACGGCACCCGGGTCAATGCCGAGCGCGTCAAGGAACGCGTGCTGCAGAGTGAGGATGTGATCCAGATCGGCGCGGCACGCTTCGTCTTTCGGCTTGGCTGAGGCAAGGCATGGATATCGAGAGTGAGAGCCATGGGCAGGTCTTGTTGCTGCGTCCTGACGGCCGCCTGGATACCGAGACCGCGGGAGAACTGGAGCTGGCGTTGCACGATGCATTCGAGTCCGGACGCAGGCACTTTGTGCTCGACCTGAGCCGCATCAGCTATGTCAGCTCGGCGGGACTGCGGGTGTTGCTGGCGCTGGCGAAAAAGCTGGATGGCGACATCGGCACGCTGCGTCTGGCGGCGTTGAATGCCTCAGTGAAACAGGTTTTTGACATCGCCGGATTCACCTCGCTGTTCGATATTCGCGCCAATCACAAAGCTGCGCTCGCCAACCATCCGTTCGCCGTTGACGCTGCCGCGGCAGCGCGTTCGGTGGGCACCGCAGCGGCCACTTTGCTGGGCGCCGCCAGCACCGCTGCAACATCTTCGCCAGAGCAGCAAGCGACCGCGGACGCCGCGGCGCGATTGCTGGGAGTCGGCTTGGCCGCAGGGGACCGGACGGCTCCGGCCGCGCCAGCCCCGTCGGAGCAAAAGCCCGGGGTGTTTTCGCGCTTGCTCGGCAAGAAGTGAATTGGACCAACCGGTGTTTGTTCAGCGCCGCCACAATGCAATCAAGGTGAGATCGTCGTACTGGGTAACGTCGCCCAGGAATCCACCAATTGCGGTCAGCATGGCTTCGATGGCATGACCTGCGGAACGCGTTTGCTGCAGGGTCGAGAGCACCCGATCCATGCCGAAGGCTTCACCGTTGCGTGCCATCGCGTCGTCGAGGCCGTCGGTGAACATCAATAGGCCATCACCACGAGCCAGTTCAAGTACCACTTCATGAAACTGATTGGTCGAGTTGATGCCAAGTGCCGCCGCTACCGGAATCGCCAGCGACTCCATTTGCCCGTTGGCGCGGCGCACCACCGGCGGAGGATGGCCGCCGCTGGATATACAAACAACGCCCTTGGCTGCATCCAGCGCGGCGATCATGCAGGTGGCAAACATGCCCGATTCAAGCTCGGTGCGCAGCAACTGATTGAGTTGAGACAGGAGGTCGGAAGGTGTTTTGCAGCGCGGCGCCAATGCCCGGGCATGCGCGCCAAGCCGCGCCATATAAAGCGCGGCGGGAAAGCCCTTGC
>JANMSL010000051.1:0-11578 GCA_031389245.1 Lysobacterales bacterium
CGATACCGTTGGGAAAGCTCAGTGTGTCGTCGATCAGATGAACCGTGCCATCGCGGTCGATGCGTTAGACACCGTTGAAGGCCAGCTCCTTGGCCGGCGAATCATTGATGCCCTTCAGACCGTAAGGCGGATCGGTGAAAAACACATCGCCATCGCTGCGACGGGTGAGGTCATTGGGGCTGTTGAATCGCTTTCCGTTGTAGCCCGCCGCAATCGTGGTCTTGATTTTCGTGGCGAGATCCAGCCGCGCTATTACACGCGTACCGGAATCGGCAAGCAATAGCGTGCCTTCGGATTCGACCAGCAGGCCGTTTGCACCGGCCTCGCGCAGCATGTCGAGATCTGGTCCATCGTAGCCCGATGGCTTGAGAAATGTGGTCAGCCCATCGTTTTCGGACCAGCGATAGATGGTGTTCTCAGGCACGTCGGTGAACAGCAAGTAGTTGCCGTTGCTGATCCACTCCGGGCCTTCGGCCCAGGTGAATCCCTCGGCGATCTTCTCAATCCGTGCGTCGGCGGCGACGACATCGTGGAAAGACGCGTCGTACGCGGTCAGCTGGCCGACGCTGGGGTAGGGCAGTGGCTTGCTGCCTGCCGCCATGCTCGCAACGGCAACAATCAACAAGAGGGCGAGTGCGAAAAAACGAAATGGGATCATCGAGCATCCGTTGGTTGAGGTCGCATAGGCGGGGCGGGAGATGGGATGCAGAGCGCGCTATTCCTGCGGTACGTTCAGTACCGCGTCAAGTGCTGGCTTGGGATGACGTGCACGATCGAACAGAAGTGGATAGTTGGTCCGATGCACAATAGGGTAGTCGTTCTTCCAAGACATCCCGTCATGTACGCCCCAAAGACTAACTCGGGCGATGGCATCGCGTCTGCGATGGAAGATGCGAAAGATCTCAGCGTAGCGGTCGCTCAGCTGCTGCTCGACTTCGACCGGCAAACCGTTTGTATAGGGATCGAGGAACTGTTCGAATTCTTCGAGCTGAAACTGCTTGTGCAGCATGACGGTGCCGATGATCTGTCCCTCTTTAGTCAGCGGCAGCACATCCACGTCGAGTTCGGTGATCATCACCTTTACGCCCATCGCTGCGTAAGCGTCGATGGCGGCCTCGATGTATTCGGTGCGCGGATAATTGAGCCCCCAATGACCTTGCATGCCGATGCCGTCGATGCGGACGCCCGAGGCCTGAAGCATCTTCACCATGCGCACGATGCCGTCGCGTTTTTCCGGCCGCCAGGCATTGAAGTCGTTGTAGTAGAGCTCGGTATCTGGCGCGTATTCGCTGGCGAAGGCGAACGCGCGCCGTACCAGTTCATCGCCGTCACCGACAGCAGTGACCCAGGCCGTTGGGCGATAGCTTCCATCGTCGTCGATCACCTCGTTCACCACGTCCCAGGCGTGAACGCGTCCCGCGTAGCGTCCGGCCACAGCTTCGATATGCTGGCGCATACGCTCGATCTGCGCTTCGCGGCTGTTCGGTTTTCCGGCGGCGTCAACAAAGAACCAGGCGGGCGTCTGGTTGTGCCAGATCAGGGTATGGCCGACGATGAACATCCCGTGTCGCTCGCCATAGGCGACGAAGGCATCAGCGGGCGCGAAGTTGAACTTGCCCGGCTCGGGATTGACGACCTCGGCCTTCATCACGTTTTCAGCGGTGATGGCGTTGAAGTGCAGAGGCACCAGCGGCTGTGACAGTGCGTCCGCACCCGAGACGATAGCTTCATTGACCGCAGTGCCTACGAGGAAATCATTCGCGTAGGCGCGCTTGAGCGTGGCACCAGCGGGCACGGTTTCGCCCGCGCGTTCGCGTTTGTCGGGTTGGCTGCTGCGCAGTTCAGGCTGCGCGCAACTGGTGATTGCAATGCTCATCAGAGTCGCCATGATTGCCATGGGCTGCTGACGCGTCATGATCATAGAAGGATCCTTGATTCAGGCACACCGCCGAACTTCCAACGTGCAATTGACGGAGTCCGTCGCACGCGCACCGCGTCCGCCCGGACATTTGGTTCCGCTTAAACTGTGAACGTCGACACTCTCACTGTGCCGCGACGTGCTCCTTCGCAGAGGCTCGAAGTAGTGTTGACCGCACCTTCGCTCTGCCCTGTCCGCGCGTTGCCGCAGCGGCGCCTCGTCAGTCTCGCCAGCGTGCCAGGCACCGCATGAGCGCAGACTTGCGCAGGCCACTGGAGCGTGCAGTTGTGCGCTCGCCAGCAATGCCAGTGTGATCAAGCAGCGCGCTGCAGGACGGGCATCGCGCGGTGTCTTCATCGCGACGGCCCGTGTACACCACGTACGTAGCCGCGCAGCCAGAGCAGGGCGGGGCGTTCGCGACCATTCGGTTTGATCAGGTACGCGCGCTGCTGGTCACGCCAAAGGCCGGGACGAAAACCCCACAAGGTGACACCAGCGACCGCCGGGTGTTCCCAGAATATGGGGAACACGCGCCGAAAGTCTTGCAGTTGCTTCGCGTCGGTCGGCCCGTCGAGGTCCATTTCGGTCACGTAGATCGGCAGGCCGGTCGTGGCCAGCAGATCGAGGCCAGCACGATGCACATCGACCGTTCGTTCAGTGGTGGTCGAGAAGGCATGCGCCTGTATGCCGATGCCGTCGATCAGGTTCTCTTTCTGCAGCAATTCGATGATCTCGCGGTAGCGCTGGGTGTCTACCGGCTGGTTGGTGATGCTGTAGTCGTTGATCAGCAGCTTGGCGTGCGGAAAACGCGCGCGCGCCAGTCGGAATGACTCGAGTACCCAGTCCCATCCGGTAGCGCCGGCGCCGCCCAGCGCCTCGATGTAGTTGCCACCGCCGTCATCGTCCTCGCTTGGTGGATCGTGCAGCGGCTCATTCACCACTTCAACGAAATCCAGCAACGGATAGCGCTCCGCTACGGCAGTGAACCATTCCTCGATCTCTTCACGCTGTTCCTTCTGCGGTAGATGCTCCATCCACTCGGGCTGCTGATTGCCCCAGATCAGTACATGCAGGTGGAAGGGCATGCCGTTGCGCTTCGCGAACTGGTAGGCCTCATCGAGCAGTACCCAGTTCATCTGGTCACGCACGACTTCAACCTCGCCCCACTTGCCGGCGTTTTCTGGCGTGACCTTGTTCCAGTATTCGGCAAAGTCGCGTGTCTGTGCCGCGCTGTAGGCGCTGCCCAGGAATTTCTTCTGCCCCGTGGCGAGCGCGGCGCCGTGTAATGCGCCGCCGGGCAGCCAGGCCAGAACCACAGCGAGCAGCATCGCTGGCGTCGAATACGCCATCGTTTGTTCTGTGATCGTCTGGATACTCATACCTCGGCTGCCTCTTCCAATCGCGCCCGCTCAAGCCTGGGCGCCAACACATCGACAACCGCCAGCGCAATCAGATAGGCCGACCCCGCCATGAAGAATATAGGCACGTAACTGCCAGACCGCATCGCGCGCTTGCGAGCGCGGTTCACGCTCCCGCCCAGTTTGATGAACGGCCCGCGATGTAGTTGATTGTGGTCGCGGCCAGCAACATGGCGCACACGCGCCAGCGGTACATGCTGTTTTGTGCGCTCGTGGTGGACGGATTGATTGGCATGCTCTTGGTCTCGTGGGCCGAGCGATCTCGAAAAAAAAGTAGCGCTACCATTAGCACAGGTAGTGTTTAAATCCATGTTGCTTCGCAGCGTGCGCTACGTCTATGGTAGCGCTATCTTTCGCTCGGATGTCGCACGCGGGGGCAGCGTCACCCGCGCCGTTTCGATTGAAGCCGGCTGCAAGCGAGTATTGCGGGGCGCTCGCAGGCCCAATCCCAAGGGGAGGGAGCAGGGTGATCATGCAGCATGCAAAATCGAGACTGTCGCACGTGTGGCGATATGCCGCCCGGGCCGCTCGTCGAGCAGGTGCGTTGAGGACGAAGGCCGGTTGCTGTCTTGTAGTGGTGACCGATTCACACGAGGCAATCGCATCAGTCAGTGCGTGAAAGAACGCCAGCGGCATGCCCGTCATGTGTGGCGCCGCTGCAAGTTCGTCAAGCGCCGAACCGAACAATCTGCCGCGCTGGTGGCGATAGCATATCGACTCACTTGCGCGGGAGTGTTTGAATCGGACTCAGTTTTTCCTGGCATTCCCGCGTCGTGCCTGGCATGCGGGGGCCGGAACGAGCTTTCACCCATTGGAGCATCACGGATGAGCCGCACCCTGGAAACGTTGTCGGTCACCGAAAAAATCGGCTACAGCCTGGGCGACCTGGCCGCGAACCTGATCTTCCAGACGCTGATTACGTATCTGGCTTTCTTCTATACCGACGTCTATCGCATTCCAGCTGCAACTGCGGCAACCCTCATTTTCTCGGTCGGCATGCTTGGTGCCTTTGTGTTCACGCCACTGATCGGAATCCTGGCTGATCGCACACGCACGCGCTGGGGCAAATTTCGCCCGTGGATTCTCTGGACAGCGATTCCGTTTGGCGTGCTCGCGCTGCTTGCATTCAGCACGCCGGACTTCGGTGACCGCGGCAAGGTCATCTATGCGTATACGACCTACACCTTGCTCGTGCTGGTGTATGCCGCCAACAATCTGCCGTACTCGGCACTAAGCGGTGTGTTGACCGGCAGCATGGCGCAGCGTAATAGCCTGTCGGCCTACCGTTTTGTCGCGGTGATGATTGCGCAGTTCATGATCCAGGTGCTTTTGCTGCCGCTGGTGCTGATTCTCGGCGCCGGCGACAAGGTGCGCGGCTTCGAGAGCGCGATGCTGCTGTTTGCCGTGACCGGAACTCTGTGCTTCCTGATCACGTTTTTCACCACGCGCGAACGCATTGTTCCGGCGTCGGAGCACAGTTCCGGCGTGATGCAGGATCTGACCGATCTTGCCAGGAACCGCCCCTGGATCGTGATGTTGGTGCTCACCCTCCTGGTGTTTGTCAGCCTGGCCCTCAAGGGCGGCATGTACATCTACTATTTTCAGAATTATCTGAGCCCGCAGCACCTGGCAGAATTCCTCGACAATGTGGGCTTCAACCGTTTCATTGCCGGATTGAATGCGCTGCTGACCGGCATCGGCCTCACCGCGTTCCAGTGGCCCGAGGATGCACCGACCTCGGCCTTCAGTCTGTTCAACGCTGGCGGCATCATTTTCATGATCATCGGCATCGGTTTCTCACGCGGACTCGCCGATCGCTTCGGCAAGCGCAACGTGTTCGGTAGTGCACTGCTGGTATCGACGCTGTTTCTGCTTGCGTTCTACGTCTATCCGACCGACGCCATCGGTCTGGTGTTCGTTTCCCAGATACTGCACGGATTCTTCTATGGCATCACCATCCCGCTGCTGTGGGCGATGATCGCCGATGTCGCCGACTATTCCGAATGGAAGAATCAGCGCCGCGCCACCGCGATCATCTTTTCGGCCATGTTGTGCGGACTGAAGATCGGTCTGAGTGTCGGCGGCGCGCTGGTGGCGGGCATCCTCGCCCACTACGGCTATGACGCCGGTGCTGGTGCGCAGACGCAGGCAACGGTCGATGGCATCCGCCTGGCGGTGAGCGTGTACTGCTCTATTCCGTTCCTGTTGTGCGTGGGGTTGCTGGCGCTCTACGAGATCAACAAGGCGATGGAGACACGCATCGAACAAGAACTTTCGCTGCGCCGCGCCGCTGTTGGCGCCGCAGGCTGATCGGGGTTGCATCATGTCCAATGAAATCGACGAACTCAAGTCGTTGGCGGCCAAGGCGGTGTCACCGCCGCTGGTCACCCACATCTACACCGCCGATCCGTCCGCGCATGTATTCGAAGGGCGGATCTACATCTACCCTTCGCACGATTTCGACGCGGGTACGCCCACCAATGACGAAGGTGATCACTACGCTATGGAGGACTATCACGTCCTGCGCATGGATACGCCGGAGGGTAGGGCAGAAGACTGCGGTCTAGCCCTGCATATCCGCGACGTACCCTGGGCCGAGCGCCAGATGTGGGCGCCCGACGCGGCGTACAAAGAAGGCAAGTACTACCTCTATTTTCCGGCCAAGCGCGCCGATGGGCGTTTTCAAATCGGTGTGGCGATCAGCGAAAAGCCGCAAGGACCGTTCGCTGCGGAGCCGGAAGCCATTGAGGGCAGTTACTCCATCGATCCAGCCGTGCTTGCCGATGATGATGGCGCGTACTACATGTATTTCGGCGGCATCTGGGGCGGACAGTTGCAGAAGTATCGCGACAACCGCTACGACCCCATTGCTCACGCCGAACCGATCGGCGACGAGCCGGCGCTCGGACCGCGGGTGGCACGCCTCAGCGATGAGATGAAAGAATTCGCGCATGCACCGCGCGAAGTCGTGATCCTGGACAGTGCAGGGCAGCCACTGCGCGCTGGCGACCATGATCGCCGCTACTTCGAAGGGCCGTGGATGCACAAGTATCAGGGCCGCTATTACCTGTCCTGGTCCACCGGTAATACGCATTTCCTGTGTTACGCGATTGGCGACAATCCGTATGGCCCATTCACTTATCAGGGCCAAATCCTGACACCCGTCATCGGTTGGACCACGCATCATTCGATAGTGGAATTCGGAGGTAGGTGGTGGCTGTACTACCACGACGCGATTTTGTCGGGCGGTGTGTCGCATCTGCGCTCGGTCAAGGTGACCGAGCTGCACTACGACACCGAAGGCCGTATCCGCACCATCGATCCCTATGGGAAAGACTGAAGCACTCGACGCAGCGCCCGTGCCCGGCGCAGGCATGCACGCTGGCGACGCCGCGCTCAAGCCATTCGTTCCAGGCGAAGCACTACGCATCGCCTGCGGTGCCGTGTCAGTAGAAATCGTGCCGAAGGCGGGCGGGCGCATCCTGCAGATAACACACGATTGTGTCGATTGGCTGCAGGGCTACAGTGACACGAACGCGGCCATGATCGCCTGGGGTTGTTTCCCCATGCTGCCCTGGGCAGGTCGTGTCCGCCACGGCCATTTCAATTTTGCCGGCCGCGGTTATCAGCTGCCCATCAACCTCGGGCGCCATGCCATTCACGGACTCGGCTTCGCGTTGCCCTGGCGCATAGAAGCGCACTCCGCCCGGCGCATCGAACTCTCGCTGCAGTTACCCGAGGACGAACATTGGCCTTTCGGAGGCCGCGCCTATCAAAGCATCGAGGCCGGACCACACTGGTTGCGCATGTCATTGGACATTTCCGCCGGCGCGCGCGCGATGCCCGTTGTCATCGGCTGGCATCCCTGGCTGCGTAAACCCGAACAGCTGGAGTTTGCTCCAACCCGCTGCTATCCGCGCGATGTCGACGATATCGCCACCCGGCCATTGGCTAATCCGCCACCCCCGCCCTGGGACGACTGCTTCATCAATCAGCGACCGGTTGTGGTCAGGCGTTCAGGGCAATCCCTGCGACTGACGTCTGATTGCAGGCACTGGGTGATCTACGACCAAACCGAGCACGCCACCTGCATCGAACCGCAGACCGGACCGCCCGACGCCTTCAACCTGGAGCCCACGGTGCTGGCGCCGGGAGAAACGCGTAGCGCCTGGTTCTTATGGGAATGGGTTTGAACCATGATTCCTCAGACGCGCGTGTACTGTCGATGCCGGGGTTCCGCTGCGAAAGCGCGTTGGGGCGGACTTGTGCAAAGGGTTCCCAGCCTGAATCGGGCATTGATTCACCAGTTATGGCTGTTTGCCCTGCAACCCAGACCATGGCCCGGGCTCACACTCCCAACGCGGCCTCCAAGGCGGATACGTAGCGCGCTCCAACCTGCATTGCCGTGTCGTTATCGAGCAACACCTGTGTGCCCGATTCGCCGCGATCAACGCCGCGCAGATGGGCGATGGCGACAATTGCCGAGCGGTGGATCTGCACGAACAAGTTGGGATCGAGTCGGTCAATGAGTGACTTCATGGTTTCGCGATGCATGAAGGTTCGCTTCGCGGTAATGACATCGACATAGTTGCCCCCGGCGCGCAGCGCGATGATCTCGGAGAGCGGCACGATGTCGATGCGACCAATCGAGCGCACGACCAAGTGCCGCAAGGCGTCGCGGCGCTCGCGCAACAGGATATCGAGCGGTGTGCCGATCGCGTCCAAGCGTTGCAGGGTGTGTTGCTGTCTCAGCGTTTCGGTGACTCGCGCAATGCAGGTGCGAAACTCATGATCGGTTACCGGCTTGAGCAGATAATCGACCGCAGCCAGACGAAACGCTGCCAGCGCATGTTGATCGTATGCAGTGATGAATACCACCTGCAGACGTGGCGACCCGCAGCGCAAGGCGCCTACCAGTTCCAAGCCGTTGAGCAAGGGCATGCGGATGTCCGTCACCAGCACATCCGGCGGTTGCAGCACGCAATCCTGCAAAGCTTGCCTGCCGTTATCGGCCGAGCCGAGCACGCGCCAGCCTGGTAGTGCCTGAAACATCGTGTCCAGCGCAGCACGCGCCAAGGGCTCATCTTCGGCGATATAGACGGTGTGTTCGACTGAATTCATGCCGCCGCCGAATCGGGCTGTGTGCAGGTCTCCGGGAACTCGGCCCGCGTGATGAAGATCGTATCCGCGCGTTCGTAGGTAAACTGGCCTTGGTCTCCATAGATCGCCTTGAGGCGCGCGGCGATATTGCTCAGACCGACGCCGTGACGTTCGTTCGCCTCGCCGCTGCCGACACGGTTGCGCACTTGCAGAAACACGCGCCCCGCCGCTCGGTGCAGGTGCACCTGAACCTCGCAGCGCTCGGCGTCGAGCAGCGGGCCGTGATGAATGGCATTTTCGATCAGCGGCTGCAGTATCAGGATGGGGACTGGCGTACTCGACGGGATGTCATCGACATCGAAGATGACTTCAAGCTTGTCGCCAAACCGCAGCTGCTGAAGCGCTACGTACATGCTCGTGAACTCGTATTCCCACTGCCATGGCATGACCTGCCGCTGGCCCATCTCCAGCACGCCACGCAACAAATTTCCGAGCTGATTGAGCGCGTCGATGGCGGCTTCATTGCGCTGCAAACGCACCAGCGACGCAATCGAATTCAGCGCATTGAACAGAAAGTGTGGCTCGAGCTGAGCACGAAACAGCATCAGTTCGGTTTTGGCGAGCTTGAGCTGCAACTGCTCACTCTCGCGCTGCTTGCGTTCCAGTCGGCGGTAGTAATGAAAGGCGTTGGCCGCAACCACGATCTGCCAGACCGTGAAGTAGGCATACAGCAGATCTGGCGACCAGATCATCGAGACAGCACGCGACAACGAAGCGCTGCCCTTGGAAAGCAGAAAAATCAACACGGCGAAGTAGAGCCCGTACCCGATGCAGATCACCGCTGCAGCAAGCGCGGCGAACGCCATGCTGCGCCAGAGATTGCCTGCAATCACCGGGCGATCGCGATACCAGAGCAATGCAGCGAGGCTGACACCACTCCAAAACAACGCGAGCGCGATGCGCTTGGTGAAAAAATGCGGCCATGAGATCTGGCCCAAACCGATTTGCGGGTCGAGATAGAAAGACGCGATATCCGCGGCGATCGTGCTCAACCAGAAACCGATCACCACCAGCACGGTCCATCGGGGTATATCGCGCAACATCATATCGAGCGGAATTCCACAGTGTTAGGGAACCTCTGAACACGTCCGGGGCCGCGATAGGCCCTGAGTGACGGGGCGCAAAACCGCAGCTTGACCAGCTGCGCTGTTGGAAACGACCAGCTCCGCTGTTGAAAGCGGGGTTTGGCAAGCAACAGGCAGTGTGGCAAAGACGAAGGGTTGACTTATTCAGACCTTCCTTAGGTTGGTAAACACCTACGCAGCATGCCGACTGTCGCTAGCGCTGTCCAACGCGGTGCCGCGGCTTCATCACACCAATCTTCGCTTTCGTCACAGATTGATTGAAGCGCTGCCACCTTAGCCTCGACGATGCGATCGACAGCATTGCGATGGCGAGCCGGCGAGACCGGCGCCGACCGCGCAGTGTTACCGACTGACCGAATGCTCAACTGGGGTAATTGCATGAAGTTTCTCACTGACCTGGCATCATCCTGCTTCGTCGCCCTGGCTGCGGCGCTCCTGTGTTCGCTCGAAACGGCACAAGCAGCTGCTTCCGAAGAGTCGCCGCAAGCTTTCAGTATGGGATTTTTCGTCACCAGCAAGGGCGTCGACGGCAGCGCAAATCTCGGTGGCGTGGACGGTGCCGATCAACACTGCCAGAAACTCGCCGAGGCGGTCGGCGCTGGTGATCGTCACTGGCGTGCCTACCTCAGCACATCCGCGAGTGGGAAAACCCCAGGTGTCCATGCGCGTGATCGCATCGGCCAGGGACCTTGGTACAACGCCAAAGGTGTTTTGATTGCGCGCGATCTTGGAGAATTACACAGCGATCTACACCACATTGATCGCCGTACTGCCCTGGACGAAAACGCTCAACGAGCGCAGCGCGCACCGCATGACGTATTGACCGGTTCCGACGAATCAGGACGACTGGCATTTGTCGATGGCGAACCCGCAACCTGCGCGAATTGGACTGCATCGGACAATGGCGTGGCGCGAATCGGGCACGATGATCGCATGAATGCCGCCTCTCACGACAACAAGCGTTTCCGGCATTGGAATGGGTCGTGGAACTCCGAACACGACACGCTTGGCTGCGCAAAGCAGCAACTCGCCGATACCGGAGGCGGCGGCGGGTTTTATTGCTTTGCCGCTGATGCCGAGCGCGCGCTTCCGTTGGCGCCCGCGCCCGACTCTTACACCCACACGTACACATTCAAACGCGGCGTCAACATCAATCACTGGCTGGGAGACAACATCGCCAAGACCGAGGGATTTCCGGCGCGGTTGTACGGCGAAGCCTGGTTCGACGAAGAAGACGTCGAGTGGATCGCGGCCCAGGGCTTCGACCATCTTCGTGTCTGGGTGGGTGGTCACCATTGGATCACAGCATCGGGCGATGTCGACGAAGCGGCAATCGTCCACTTCGACAACACCCTTGTGTGGGCCAAAAAACACAGGTTGGGTGTGATCCTGGCGATGCACGCCTTGCCCGGATATCGCACGGGTATTCGTTATGGCGCGCCTGCGACCGACGTCAGTTCGCCGTTCACCGACGAGGCCAGTCGTGCGGATGCTGCCTATCTGTGGTGGATGGTAGCGAAACGTTATGTTCAAATCGGCCCGCAGCTTCGGTTCGAATTGCTCGCCAGCCCGAGCGCCGAGAGCGCGCAGCAAATCCGCCGCTACAACGCCGAGACGCTTGCCGCGATACGCCGGATCGATCGGCGACGCATGGTCTATCTGACCTCGCGAAGCATGCGCGTGGAGCATGTTGAAGACGTGGTCTTCGAAGACTCAAACACCGCATTGATGTTGCAGATGTGGGAACCGGCGATCTTTGCGCGGCAGTTCGACCAACGCATCCCTCAGATCAAATTCCCTGGCAAGGTGCCGGATATCGTTGCGCTGCTCGGCAAGGATGCGCCGGAAGCGCGTTTTTCGAATATGGACCTGACCGTTGCGAGTGTCGAAAGCAGCATCGACGCTTTTGTCGCCAAAGCGCGCGCCGCGGCCAAAGGACGCGAGATCCATGTCGGACTGTTCGGCGTGATCGGCAGCATCGACGATGATTCCGCGCG
>JANMSL010000054.1:0-1525 GCA_031389245.1 Lysobacterales bacterium
TCAGGTTGTAGGCACACCGGTGCGTGGCCGAATAGCGCAGCGTGCACATCGGGGCCAATCGGGCGATGGCCAGTTTGCGGTTATCGGTCTCCAGATTCTGTGGCTCATCCAGGATCACGACGGGGTGCGCGGCCTGGATGAACTCGATGGGCTTCATGCCCGTCTCGCGCACCTGGTTGATAACGTTGCCCTTGCTCTTTTTCTTGACCTTCCCCGCGACGGCAAAGTCGTTCGCCTCGGTTGAATCCTTCGCAAAGGCATCGATGTTGATCACCAGAATCTGGATCGCATCGGAGAGCGCGAAATTGCGTAGCTGGTTTACCTTCGCCGAGTCGTACACCGTAAACTCGACGCGCTCGTAGTCATAAAGCGTCTGGAAGTGCTCCCTGGTGATTTGCAGGCTCTTGAGCACGCCCTCGCGGATGGCGACCGAAGGCACCACGATCACGAATTTCTTGAAGCCGTAGGTCTTGGAAAGCTCATGCACGGTGCGCAGGTAGACATAGGTCTTGCCGGTGCCGGTTTCCATTTCCACAGTGAAATTGGGGAAGGCGCCAACCGGCGTGCCGTCGTCCAGCTTCATTTGCTCCAGCAAGTCCGATGGCTCGATACCGTGCGCCGACTGCACCGCCTGAAGGTTTGCCAGCCACTGTTCGTCGGTAATCACGCGCTGGTTCGCCACGCCGGTCTCAGTGAGCTTCAGGCTCGACAGCCCCTCATCGGCCATCGGCACGGCGTTCTGCGAGGCATCCGGCTGGCCCCCGAACAGCGCCACCACGGCGCGGATGGCTTCAAGCTGGTAGTCCTGGTTCGCGTCGAATTGTAGCTTCATCGTCCGCGTAACCGTTCCATCAAATCCGGCAAGGCCGACTGCACGGTGTCCCACACGACATCAAGGTTGATGTCGAAATAACCATGCGCGATGCGGTTGCGCATCCCGCGCATACTGCGCCACGGTACTTGCCTGTGCTGGTCGGCAAACTCGGCGTGCTGATCCATGATCTTGGTGGCGGCCTCGCCGATGACGATGAGGCTCATGATGACGGCCTGCTGGGTGCGTTTGTCGGCTATAAAATCGGCCTTGCTCAAACCCTCGACAAAGCTGCACGCATCGGTCGCCGCCTGCCGCATGTGATCGAGGTAGTCAGTCAGGCGGTTCTCGTTCATACCGGCTGCGCCTCCGCCAGCACCTGCTGGCGAAATTTCGGTGGCAGGTCGTCCGGTGTCAGCACATCGACCCGCACGCCCAGCAGTGCTTCCAGTTCGACTTGCAGGCCGCCAAGATCAAACAGCGTCGCGCCGGGGAGGGCGTCTACCAGCAGGTCGAGGTCGCTGCCATCCCGGTCGGTACCGTGCAGCACCGAGCCAAAAATGCGCGGGTTTGCAGTGTGAAAACGGCTTGCTGCCTCGCGCACAGCAGCGCGTTTCAGATCAAGCGCAACAGAGGGTTTCATCGGCTTCTCCCATCACAGACAAGTGAACTTGATGCCCGCATCGCGGCACTGCAAGTCGAGGTTGGTCTTCA
>JANMSL010000112.1:0-2560 GCA_031389245.1 Lysobacterales bacterium
CCGACTGTCGCGCACATTGTGCGCCGGGTCAACGATCCCCGGGCCGTGGGTCGGTGGCTACTTCGAGCCCGTGATCGGATAACCGAACAGCGAGCCCTCGATCGTCGCAAAAACCAAGGTATCGCCATCGCGCGCCAGCGAGCCGGCAATGCCCCATTGATGACCGCCGCTGTCAGGCAGCGGGCGGCGCGTGAGCAGCTTGCCCGTATTGCGGTCGAGCGTGCTGTAACTGGCGAAGTGATCGATGGTGTACGGCGTGCCGCCAGCGACGCCAACGTGGATACGATCGCCGTCGATCAACGGGGTTCCGAAGGTCCAGCCGTAGACGTCGCTGCGCCAGCGCACATTGCCCGTTGCCGGATCGATGGCGCTGATCCGGCGCAGATCGGACGAGCCGATGTAGATCGTATCGTCGACAACGACGGGCGTTGATTCCACCCACGAACCCCAGAAGTACAAACGCCAGATGAGCGCACCGGTACCGGAATCGAGCGAGAACAGGCCTGCGCCGCGGTTGCCGACCAGCACGTTTCCGGCGTGCACTACGGGTGTTGTGTCGACTTCAGCGTTGGTATCGAAACGCCAGACTTCCTGGCCGCTGTCGCGTTCCAACGCGTAGACAAAATGATCGGCACTGCCGAACACGATCCGCGTGCCATCGAGTGCTGCACCATGACGAATGCGTGCACGCGTATCGAAACGCCAGCGGCGCTTGCCGGTCGTGGCGTCGATCGCGTGCATGCCGCCATCTCCGGAGCCAACGTATACGCTGCCATCGGCGATCAATGGCCGCGAAGACTGCCAGTCCCAGTCGAACACCGCCGGGTGCGGTGGAATGCGTGAGACATCGCCATCGCCCAATGCGTAGCGCCAGATTTCCTTGCCGTCGGCCGTCGCCAGCTTGAACAGGAACCCATTGTCCGCGACGAAGTAGACCGCAGCGTCCGCCACTGTGGCGCGGCCGTAGATCGGCCGCCCGGCGCTGAAAGTCCAGCGCAGGCTGCCATCACTGATGTTCACGGCATGGAACACACCGACGGTGCTGCCGATGTAGGCGACTCCATCCGCCAGCGTCGGCGCGGCATACACCAGACCACCGAGTCGCGTCTGCCAGCGCTGCTCTGGACCAGTCGGCAACTTCGGCACTGAAGGTTTCGTCGGCAGTGTTTTTGTTCTGCGCAGCGTCACCGGGCTATTGGGTCCGGGCACGCTGCCTTCGAGCCGATCGTCGTGCAGCGTAAGCGATAGCGCCAAAGCGTCGTGCGTTACCGTATCGCCCTGTCGCAACAACGTACCGCCAGGATCGACAGCAAAATAGTTCGAAATTGGTTGCGTGAGCCAAAGCTTCAATGCGCCGGTCTGATCGCGTTTGAACTCGAGTCCGATCTCGATGCGCTCCCTGGGCGACCCAATAGTGCCGATCCATTTGCCTTCGAGCGGATCGCGTGTCGCCGGCGGAGCCGCGGCCTGCGCGGTCAGCAACCCACTGGCAAGTGCCAATGCGCACAACCACGAAACGGTAGGGCGTCGGACCGTGGCCCGGTTCAATCTGCCATTAACGCAGCAACCAGCGTTCATCGCGAACTCCCCAATAGTGCCGCTCGATCGAAACGGCCGTGGTTACAAGAAACTAGCGCGCCGCGGTATCTATAGCCCGTGCTGAAAGGCTGGGTGGTGGAAATTGCCATCGACTGCGCTGCCGGTCAAATCAGTCCAAAGCCGAAATGACGGTCGCAATTGACGCATACCAGCTCGCTCAGGTCATACTGTTCGGGCCGATCGGTCGGCACTCGTATCCACAGCAACGTTAAGAGAACCCGCGCCATGAGCGACCTGCCTGCCGACACCCGGCCAACCCACACGTCACCGCCCGATCGACTGTCGGTCAATCCGAAGAGCCCGCACCACGATGCTGCCGCCATGGCACGCGGAGTGGGTGTGCGCTTCAAGGGCGCCGAACACAACAACGTCGAGGAGTACTGCGTCAGTGAAGGTTGGGTGCGCCTTGCCGTGGGCAAAGCGCTGGACCGCCGCGGCAATTCCATGACGATGAAATTTCACGGTGTGGTCGAGCCGTATTTCCTCGATACGGCGAAGCAGGAAGAGGCATAGCGGGCCAACGCGTCAACTTGTTTATGGCCGACAAGCGTCCGCGCGCAGCGCGGACCCACCGGTGCTGGGTGGATTTGATCGACATAAGAAAACCCCGGCGTGAAGCCGGGGTCGAAAGGCAAGACGGTACACCGGCATTAGCTAGAACTGCATCGACCAGCTGTTGATATAGCCGGTATCTCCCGACGCATTGTCGTTGGCGCGCAGCTTCCAGATGCCATTGGCGATCTCGCTGCTGGCGTTGATGCTCACCGTCTTGATGATGTTGTCAGTGCCGGCACCGGTGCGATTGTGGATGTTGTACAGCGTGCCGTCGGGCGCCACCAGATCCAGCTTCAGGTCTCCCTGATAGGTGTGCACAATATTTACTGCCACGCTGAGCGCCGCGGGTGCATTGCCGGTGACGCCGGCCACGGTGAGCGGACTGTCAACAGTGGCGTTGTCGGCG
>JANMSL010000122.1:0-1726 GCA_031389245.1 Lysobacterales bacterium
GACGATCTGCGCATTCACGATACCGGGCGTGATGGCATCAAGATCACGCCCAAGTGCAACGACATTACGATCAGCAATAGCGAGATCTGGAACAGCGGCGCGATCTATCCGCCGGGCACGCCGCTGGATGACAAGAATGCCGAGGGCATCGACAACGTCAACGGCAGCCGCATGCGGGTGCGCGACAGTCATATCCACGATATCGCCACCAACGGGCTATACTTCAAGGGTGGCGCGGCGGATGTGATTGTGGAGCGCAATGTGATTGAGCGCACCGGCCTTGGCGGCATCATGTTCGGCTTTGATACCAGCCCGGAATTTTTCGACACGCAGATCAACCCGGGTTATTACGAAGCGGTGCGCGGGATTGTGCGCAACAATGTGGTGCGCGAAACCGGTTACGCCGGAATTGGCCTGTACGCCACGCAGGACGCAACGGTAGTGAACAACACACTGCTGTTCACCGCACAACTTGGCCATGCCGCCCTCTATTTTGGCGTGACGCTGCAGGATTTCGAACCGCAGGCGGGGCGTCCGCCGAACATCAATCCGACCATTCGCAACAATCTGATCATCCAGAATGGCGGCGATTGCATGCGCGTACGCTGGGCCAATGAGCTCGGCGGTTTGTCCGGCCTGAGCGGCAATCCGGGCAGTAACTTCAACTGGTTTCACAACACCACCGACGAGTGCAATTTCGCTGATAACCGCCCGGGTAGTCCGCTCGACAACGGCGGCTCGCTCGCAGCATGGCGCGCGTTTGAGAATGCCGACGGCAATAGCCAGAGCGGCGAGATCACGGTCACTGCCGACGGGCATTTGCCGGTGGACAGCCCGGCCATCGATCAGGGCCAGACTGTGCCGAGTGTCAGCGATGACATCGACCGAGAGCCGCGCAGCGCGCCGTTCGATATCGGCAGTGATGAGCGTGCGGTCGGCGTGCTGTTTGGCAGTGGCTTCGAGTAGCGTCGGCAATCTGCGTAGTCAATTGTCGCCTGCGTCGCAATTTGGCTGTATTCGCGACGCTATGCTCCGGACGGGCGGCGTCCAACACGCACACGGCGTGCAACACGAAGTGCAGCCCAGGCGACCAGCTGGGGGAGGCTGCGATGCGAAAGCTGCTGAGGCGGGTGCTACTGATCGCCGCGATTGCGGTGGGCGCGGGTGCGCAAGCGCAACCTGCTGTCAATTACGACATCGTCTATGTGCGCCAGCCGCGCTTTGGCGACAACATCAACACGACTTGGCCCGAGGTGTTTCACCCGGCGGAGATTGATCCGGGCGCCGATCTGGTGTTGTTGCATCCCAATGGCAGTGAGGAAGTGCTGGTGGTCGGCGGCAATGGCAGCGTCACCGATCCGTTTGTGTCGTTTGATGCACAGTGGGTTTACTACAGCCTGTTTCACGACATGCGGCCGGCACAGATCAATCCGCAACGCGGCCTGCCGTATGCGGGCGCCGACATCTACCGTATTCATCTGCAAACGCGGCAAATCCAGCAGCTGACGCATGGCGAGTTCACGCCCAACACCGGCGCCGGCAATTGGGACGAGAGCAATCCGCTTGATCCGCCGGCTCAGTTCAACCGTCTCGGTTACGGGATCCTCAACCTTGGTCCCTGCCCGTTACCTGGTGGCAAGATCGCATTCACCAGCAATCGCACCGGCTTCGAGCCACCCAAGGGTTTTACCAACCCGACCTTGCAATTGTTCGTGATGGACGAAGA
>JANMSL010000128.1:0-7755 GCA_031389245.1 Lysobacterales bacterium
ATCGCGCATCGGTATGCGGAACTCGAACTTGCTGTAGCTGCTGCGAATTTTCTGTGCGCGCGCGTCCGGGCTTTTCAGCGTCAACGTCGATTGCGTTGCAGTGGCATCCGGCGAGTGCTCGGCATGCGCGGCGCCAGGGGCGGGGCGCTCGGCGCTGGCGCTGGCACAGAGCGCGATCACGACGAAAATCGTCAGCACAGCGGCACTCAGGAATGACTTCGACAACAACATGCTTTCTCTCCCGGCCAAAACGTGCATTCTAGATCGCAGATCGAAATGACATGAATGCAGCAGCATACGCCTCTGTTCGTGTCGCAGCTTGGTGCTTTGAAACGCAGGCGCTCAGCGCGAGCGGACTTCATCGAAACTGAGTTTAAATCGGGCAAGGTACTTTCGTAGCCGGTCGGCGTCATTGCTGGAGGTTTTGTGCGCGCGGCTGGCCTGGAACAATAGACGACCGGCGTCACTCAGGCTTTTTGCGCGCCCGCAGATCGCGAGTACGTCGATCAGCTGTGCGCGCTCAAAGCGATCGACTTCGTCCCAGCGGGCGCCGAGAAGGCTCCTGGCATCGCGTTCCTCGCTTGAGCTGGTTTGCGGGTCGCTTGCGTGCGCGCTCCAGAGCCGCTTGAGTCGCCCGATTTCCTCGTCCACGACGTCGACGGTGATGCGGCCGTGCTGCGAAAGCGTCGCCATGCGCGTGATCGATGCGCCTAGATCGCGGAAATTGCCCGGCCAAATCGCTGCGTTTCCGGTGGCAAAGCGCAAGAAGCGCTGGCGGGCCTCACGATTGAAGGTGACGCGTTCGCAGTGCACACGCGCGAAGCGCTCAAGCTCGAAGTCGAGATTCGGCTCGATATCCTCATGGCGCTCTTTCAGTCCCGGCAGGTAGAAAGTCCACATGTTGAGGCGCGCGAACAGATCTTCGCGAAAGTGCCCGTCGGCCACGGCCTGCGCCAGATCACGATTGGTGCCGGCGAGCAGCTGAAAATCGCTGCTGACTTCCCGATCCCCACCCAGTGGCGGGAAGCGTTTGTCCTCGATCGCGCGCAGCAACATCGCCTGCTCGTCCAGGCCCAGCTCGCCGATCTCGTCGAGGAACAGCAGTCCGTTGTCGGCGCTCTTCAGGCAACCTGCGCGTTCGGCTTGGGCACCGGTAAATGCGCCGCGCACGTGACCAAACAGCGCGCTGGCAGCACCGTCGCCGCGTAAAGTGGCGCAGTTCACTTCGACGAAACGACCCTTGAGTTCATGCCGGATCTTTTTCAGCTCGAAGAGATTTCGCGCCAGCATACTTTTGCCAGCGCCGGTCGGGCCCATCAGCAGGATCGGCGCCTTGGAGCGAGTCGCGACGCGTTCGATCTGTTCGATCATTCGATTGAATGCGGAACTGCGCGTGGCGATGCCACTCTTGAGAAAACTTGTCGTGTCCTGTTGCTGCGCCTGAAATCGTTGTGCGATGCGATCGTAGCGCGCCAGGTCAAGATCAATCAGCCCGTGACTGCCGGGATCGCCGGCTTTTTGCTTGCGCGGCGGGCTGGTCTGCAACAACACGCCTGGAATAAAGCGTGCCTCGGTCAACAAAAACCAGCAGATCTGCGCAACATGGGTGCCGGTGGTGATGTGCACCAGATATTCCTCGCGCTCGGTGTCGAACGCATAGGCATGCACGAAGTCGAACAGGCGCGAATACATTTGCTCGAAATCCCACGGGTCGGGCACGACGAAATCATGAATCCGCACCTCGGTTTGCGGGCTCATTTGCACGATGTCTTGCTGTACGGTTCGGGTCAATTCGCGATGCTTGCGTTGATCCACCAGCAGCTCGATACGATCGGCCTGGAAGTCTTCGAACATCGCCAGGCTCACAGTCGGTCGCCATTTTTCCCAACGGCCCTGACCCTGGCCAGCATCAAGCTGCATGCCCAGAAAGCCGAATACCACGCGCGATTTCATACGATGGGATCTATCCTGAAAGATAAAGCATATCGTATGAGATTGATTTTTGTAGCCACTCCACGGGCGAATTCCGCCGCGGGCGTGCGCTCGGCGCAGCTGGCTTCTCGATCAATTCATACGCAGGCGGACACGAGAAATAGTTATTGTTACCAACATGTTAGGAGACATGATCTCGAAGTAGCTGTTGATAGAGGGCGATGCTGAAAAGGCAAAGGACTGGAGCGTTTTCGCCGCTGGCATGAATCCTGATCTATACACGTTGGATCAACCGCTCGACAGCCGGGCTGACGAGTAGGCCAGCGGTGGCCCGCATCGAGAGCGGTGCGGGCCGGCGCCCACTAGCAATAACGCTCAAGGAAACAGGACATGAACTCCCAGCGCTACGAAGTGATGGAACAAAGCGGCGGCGTGCCGATTCGCATGTGGACAAATGGCGTACCGGTCGAGGAAGAGGCGCGCGAGCAATTGCGTAGGCTGGCACGCCTGCCCGTGGTCGGGCCCTTTGTTGCGGTGATGCCGGACGTGCATCTGGGCATCGGTGCCACCGTCGGTTCCGTGGTGCCGACCCGCGACGCGATCATTCCCGCCGCTGTCGGCGTGGATATTGGCTGCGGCATGATCGCTGCGCGCACAACATTGAATGCGCGCGATCTACCCGATGATCTGTCGGGTTTGCGCAGTGCGATCGAGCAGGCGGTGCCGCATGGCCGTACCGGCTTCAAGCGCGGCCAGCGTGACAAAGGCGCTTGGGGTGAAACACCCAAAGCGGCCGAATTGGCATGGCGCGCACTCGACGGCGATTTCCGCCAGCTTTGCGAACTGCATCCGCGATTGAAGAACACCAATAATCTGCAGCATCTGGGCACGCTCGGCACTGGCAACCACTTCGTGGAAGTCTGTCTTGATGAATCCGAGCAGGTTTGGGTGATGCTGCACTCGGGATCGCGCGGCGTCGGCAATGCCATCGGCACCCACTTCATCGAGCTGGCGCAAAAGGACATGCGCGAGCACATCGCCAACCTGCCGCACCGCGACCTCGCTTATTTCCAGGAAGGATCACCGCACTTCGATGACTACGTGTTCGCCGTCGGCTGGGCGCAGCGGTTTGCGCGCGAGAACCGCGCGATCATGCTGCAGCACACTTTGCAGGCGCTCAAGCGCACAGTGCCCAAAGCGTTCAGCGTGGTCAACGATGCGGTGAACTGTCACCACAACTACGTGCAACGCGAGCAGCATTTCGGCGAAGAGTATTTCGTCACCCGCAAGGGCGCAGTCAGTGCGCAGAAAGGCCAGCTCGGCATCATTCCCGGCAGTATGGGGGTGAAGAGTTACATAGTGCGTGGCCTGGGCAATGCCGACGCTTTGTGTTCGTGCTCGCACGGTGCCGGTCGCGTGATGAGCCGCACGCGCGCGCGTCGAGAAATCAGCTTGGAGCAGCATTTGAAGGCGACTGCGCACGTTGAGTGCCGCCGGGATGCTGATGTGATCGACGAATCGCCGGCAGCGTACAAGTCGATCGATCAGGTAATGGCGGCGCAGAGTGATCTGGTGGAAATTGTGCACACGTTGCGGCAGGTGGTGTGTGTCAAGGGATAGGGACGGCGCGTGGTGATGCGGCGCCGGAAGTGGACCATGCTCAGCGCATTTGAAAGGTATCCAATCGAACATCGGCGCAGCACGGGTGCGCGCAGAGTCGGCGGCGACCCTGATCGAAGCCCTGCCCGAACACGGACCGGCGCATAGGGTTAGCGTGATTTCGAGCTAAATGCGCGCATTCAATTGTTGCGCAATTTGCTCCAATCGCGCGTCGATACTGCGCAACAGTGCAAGCTGCTCGGTGTTGTCTGAAATTGTATTGGCATTCGATGCCGCGACGGGCTGCAGACGAGCGCGCGCTTCGGCGCGGCGCTGCAAGATCAGATCGCGAAACTGTTGCGCATCGATGATCCCGATCAACTGCATGTCATGCGCCTGACCGGCACTCTGCCCGGCTGTTTCGAATTTCAGCACGCTGAGCTGAAAATGGCGCAACAGCGGGCCTTCGACGAAGGTGACGTCCTGGATGTTTTCCAGCGGAATGGTTTTCTCGACAGTGAACAGGATGCCCTTGCGAAAGCGCAGCTCGCGCGCGTCGACTTCGCACATCAGCTTGGCGAAGTAATGCCGCGCCCACCATTGACCAATACCAAGCACCCAGAGGATGGCGAGCGGAATTCCGACCAGGGTAATACACAGGATGAAGGCGCCGTACAAAACCAGGTACGGACGGATCAGTGTATTGAAGTGGGCACTTTGGGTTTGGCTTGCGGCGTTCAAGTTTGGCTTCCGAATTGACAGGTTGAGGCGAAATCGGGTGGCGCCGGAACGCGGCTTGGTGCGGCCGAGTACAGCGCGATTCCGCTCGCGCCCCGCTGTGCGACTACCACAGCGACGCGGCAATACCGATGAACAACGCCATGCCGACCCAATGACTATGACGAAACGCCAGGAAGCAGGCGTCACGCTCACGCGATCGGATCGTCCAGTGCTGCCAAAATACGATCAGCAGCGCCGCGCACCAGCCAATGGTATAGGGCCAGCCGAGCTCGGCGCGGCCGCCCACCAGCCACATCGCGGCGAGAAAGCTGGCGTGCAGGATAGCAATGCCCACCAGGTCCATATCGCCGAGCAGGATGGCTGTCGAGCGCGCGCCCATACGTAGATCGTCGTCGCGATCCACCATGGCGTAAATCGTGTCGTAGGCGCAGCTCCACAGGACATTGGCAAGGAACAGCAGCCAGGCGATGCTGTCGATCTCGCCCTTCTCGGCGGCGTAGGCCATCGGCACTGCCCAACCGAACGCGGCGCCGAGCCACAGTTGCGGCAGATGCGTGTGGCGCTTTAGAAACGGATAGATGATCGCCAGCACGGCGCCAACGCCAGCGAGTTTGATGGTCAGCTCATTGGTCATCGCGACCAAGCCCAGCGCCATGAGCATGAGCACGGCGAACAGCAGCAACGCTTCGCTCGGCCGAACCTTGCCGGACGCGATCGGGCGGTCCTGGGTGCGCTTGACGCTGGCGTCGAGCCAGCGATCGGCCCAGTCGTTGATGACGCAGCCGGCCGAGCGCATCACAATCACTCCAGCACTGAAGATCGCCAGCAGCTTCCAGCTGGGTATGCCACGCGCCGCGCACCACAGTCCCCACCACGTCGGCCATAACAGCAGCAACCAGCCGACCGGACGATGCAGGCGCATCAACAACGCGTATTGGGTGAATCGGTCGCGCAACAACGAACCGGGCCGCAATGGCTGCGGCGCTGCTGCCACCGTCACGGCAGATTTCCTGACGACGGGGTTTCGCACCGCCGGCTTGGCCGGTGTGACGGGATTATGGCGCGGCGGTGGCGGAGTGCTTGGTTTCACCACGTCATTGTCGCGAGATCGCAGCGCCCTGGATAGGATGTTGGTCGAGGACCCACACTCATCGCCCGGATTGCTTTCGTGAATCAGAATGGAGTGACCCAGAACGCAGTGACTCAGAACGCAGCGCCCCACAATGCCTTTGCCGCACTGCGCCACCGCGACTTCACCCTGCTGATCGTCGCCGGCGGGCTGCTTCTGACCATCGCCATCCTCGCCCAGGAAGTGGCGCTTGGCTATGCGCTGTATCAGCGCACGCACAATCCGCTGATGCTCGGCTTGATCGGATTGGCTGAGGCGGTGCCGTACATCGTGGTTGCGCTGTTCGGAGGCGCCATCGCCGATCGCAAGCCGCGCAAGCGCATCGTGGTGATCGCGGTTTCGGTGATGTTGTTGGCGGCGATCACGCTGGACCTGTTGATGCGCCGTGCCGACAGCATGAGTGATTTCGTTCTGCTTTCCAGTGTCTATGCTGCCTTTGCAGTGATCGGATTGGCGCGCGGTTTTTATGGTCCAGCAGCGTCCGCGCTGCGCGCGACGCTGATCCCAGCGTCCATCTATGCCAATGCTTCGGCCTGGGCCGCAGCGTTCTGGCAGGTGGGCGCAGTGCTCGGCCCGCTGGTGGCGGGTTTTCTTTACGCGCCGATCGGGCTCTCCGGCACGCTGACCGTCGTGGTCGTGTTGATGGCCTGTTCGCTGCTACTGATGACCTTGATTCGGGCGCCGGTTGCCGCCGTGGTGACGCGGCATGAGCCGATGTTGGTAGCGATTCGCGAGGGACTGCGTTTCGTTTTTCACAGTCGCGCCCTGCTCTATTCCATCAGCCTGGATCTGGTCGCGGTGCTGTTCGGCGGGGTGGTCGCAATTCTGCCGGCATTTGCCGAAGACATCCTGCGCGTCGGGCCGCAGTGGCTCGGTTGGCTGCGCGCAGCGCCTTCGATCGGTGCCGTGCTGACGCTGCTGCTGCTGGCTCGGTTTTCACCGGTGGGCCCGCATTTGTGGCGCAATATGCTGCTTGCGGTAGCCGGGTTTGGCGTTGCGATGCTGGTGTTTGCCGTTTCCGAGAATCTTTGGTTGTCACTGGCGATGTTGTTCCTCACCGGCGCCTTCGACAGTGTCAGCGTGGTCATTCGTCAGTACCTGCTGAATTCGGTGCCGCCGGATCACTTGCGCGGTCGAGTGCTCGCGGTCAATGGCATCTTCGTGACTTGCTCCAACGAAGTCGGGGCATTCGAGTCAGGCGCGGCGGCGCGTGTATTTGGCCTGCGTAATTCGGTGCTGGCGGGCGCTTCTGTCACCCTGGGTGTAGTTATCTGGCTCGGCATCGCGGCGCGCGATCTGTTGCGCGATCAACACGGCGAGCGAGGAGCGCACGATGCTGTCTAATCTGCGCGTGGCCGCGCTGTTCGCGCTGGTGGCGGTGAACACGCTTGTGCACACCACGGTGCTTTTTGTCGTGGCGTTGTTCAAGTTTTTGCTGCCGATTACCTCGGCGCGACGCGTGCTGTCGCGGGTGCTGACGCTGATCGCCGAAAATTGGATCGGCGTCAACAGCGCGATGATCGATCGTTTTACGACGACACGGATCAGCGTGCACGGCGGCGATAGCCTGCGCTACGCCGGCTGGTATCTGGTGATCAGCAACCATCAAAGCTGGGTCGACATCGTGGTACTGCAAAAAGTGCTCAACCGGCGAATTCCGTTTCTGAAATTCTTTCTCAAGCAGAAGCTGATCTGGGTACCGTTGCTGGGCCTGGCCTGGTGGGCGCTGGATTTCCCTTTCATGAAACGTTACACGCCCGAACAGCTCAAGCAACGCCCGGAATTGAAAGGCGCCGACATTCGCGAGACGCGCCAGGCCTGTGCGCGTTTCCGGCACATTCCGGTCTCGGTGATGAATTTCGTCGAGGGCACACGCTTTACTCCCAGCAAGCACGCGCGCCACGGCGCGGTATACCAGAATCTGCTGCGCCCCAAAGCCGGTGGCGTCGCCTTCGTAATGAACGCGATGGGCGAGATTCTGCAGTCGGTAGTGGATGTCACCATCGTCTATCCGGCGGGCCGTCCGACTCTTTACGATCTTGTTGCCGATCGCGTGCCGGAGATCCGCGTGCGTATCCAGGAACGCCCAATTCCTGCGCACCTGCTGTCCGGAGACTACGAAAACGATTGCGATTTCCGCGAGCGTTTTCAGATCTGGATCAACGAAATCTGGGCGCAGAAGGATGCCGAGATCACTGCGATGCGTGGGGCTCCCGCGGATTCCCCTGGGTGATAGCGGCTACAGCTTGCGCGACTGCGGTCGTGAGCACTTGTCCCGATGTGAAATCGGGAATTGCGGCCGAGGTTGGCGACAAAAAAGAACCCCGGCACGAGGCCGGGGTTTGGATCAATCC
>JANMSL010000166.1:0-3590 GCA_031389245.1 Lysobacterales bacterium
CGGTCGACATTGCTCATCAGGTCGAGGCCGCGGTGTCGACCTATCTTTTGACGGTAGCCATGATCAATGTCGGCTTGGGCAGCGCGGTTGCCTTGGCGCTGTATCTGCTCGGTGTGCCCAATCCGATTCTTTGGGGCGTCATGGTCGGCGTACTCAATTTTGTTCCGTACCTGGGCGATATCATCAGCATCAGTGTGCTGACCATCGTCGGACTGCTGACCTTCGATGATCTGTGGCAAGGCCTGCTGGTGCCCGGTGCCTTTTGCCTGCTGACGGCCGCTGAGGGCTACATACTCACGCCGTTGATTGTCGGGCGCCGTCTGAGTCTCAATCCCGTGGTGATTGTGCTATCCGTTCTGTTCTGGGTGTGGATGTGGGGAATTCCCGGCGCGCTGCTTGCCGTGCCCATCCTGGTTGCGCTCAAGACACTGTGCGATCGGATCGACTCCCTGCACGTGTTTGGCGAGTTTCTCGGCGCGTGAAGTGTCGTGCGCAAGCGTCCGCGCATGGCGCGGACCCACCAACTGCATTTGGTGGGTCCGACCACAGGTCGGACGGCTTAACGCATAATTCGGACCAGCACCTCACGCCTTCGGCGGTAGTCCTTCCAGCAGATCGGCCAACTCATCGGCGTGCTGTTCTTCCACCGCAAGGATTTGCTTCAGCATGTGGCTGGTTGTCGGATCCTGATCACCGAGGTACTGGATAAATTCGCGATAGCTGTCAATGGCTATACGTTCCGCCACCAGGTCTTCCTTGATCATGTCGACCAAAGTCGTTCCGGCCACGTATTCCGCGTGACTGCGGGCGGAGAGCCCATCCGGTGCGAAGTCTGGTTCGCCGCCCAGTTGAACGATGCGCCCGGCGAGTTGATCGGCATGCCCCTGTTCTTCATTGGAGTGGGCCAGGAATTCATCCGCGATGCTCTTGGCGTGAATGCCGCGCGCCATGAAATGATGCCGTCTATAGCGCAATACGCAAACCATTTCGGTCGCTAGGGCGGCATTGAGCTGCTTCAGAACTTCGTTGCGGTCCGCAGAATATCCTGCAGTCACGGCGCCCTGTTCAATGTGCTTGCGCGCCTGTGCGCGCAGCGTTGTGACGTCGGTCAGCTTGCTTCTGGTAGTCATCGGGGTAGCCGTGGTCCGGGTTTTGCAGATTGACCTCGCTCGGGCAATGCGTCGGTGCGCAAGCGTACATAGTGCGCCCAGCCGCCACCGTGCCGCGACCGATCAATTCCGCGCCGGCACAGAGGCAATCCACGGCACACTGCGTACTGTTTAGTCCGCTGCCTTGTGTGTTTCCATGGGTGTTGCGTGGACTCGGAAGGATGCTTCGGCGGGCTCCTCTGCGGTAAGCCCGCAGAGCACCTGCTACGCTAAGCGCGCTACCGCACAGACGATTATCGATCAGCAATTGAACATGAAAGGTGGCGAGTGCGATAGCGTCAGCGCGTCTGTCGCCAGCGTGTCTGTCGCAAGATATTGTCGCTCGCAAACGATTGATATTCCTCGCCGGTTCGCCAGCGCCGCTATTTGTTTCAGCCCGATCTGGCCGATGCGCCCGGGACTTACCGCTGAAAATTTCTGCTCGCCGAGCCTCTTTCCGGAAATCGAATGCCCATTTCAGACAATATTTTTGCCCTTGCCGACGACCCTGGCAAGGCAGATGGCATGAGCGAAGCGCGACGACAGGCAGCCCTGCTCAAGACCGGGGCGTTGCAAAACGCGATTCTCACCAGCGCTAATTTTTCGATCATTGCCACCGACGAAAAGGGCATCATCCAACTGTTCAATGTCGGTGCCGAGCGCATGCTCGGCTATCTGGCCGCTGATGTCGTCAACAAGATCAACCCGAGCGACATTCATGATCCACAGGAAGTGATGGCGCGCGCGCAGGCGCTGAGCATGGAGCTGGGAACGCCGATTACGCCGGGTTTCGAGGCATTGGCGTTCAAGGCCTCACGCGGCATCGAAGATACCTACGAGTTGACTTACATCTGCAAGGACGGCAGCCGCTTCCCGGCGGTGGTGTCGATCACCGCCTTGCGCGATGACTATGGCGACATCATCGGCTATCTGTTGATCGGTGCTGATAACTCGGTGCGCAAGCGCGTTGAAACAGAGTTGACCGACGCCATGGCGATCGCCGAAAAAGCCAATTTGGCCAAGTCGGATTTTCTGTCCAGCATGAGTCACGAGCTGCGCACTCCGCTCAGTGCGATTCTCGGTTTTGCCCAACTTATCGAGTCTGGCTCGCCCAATCCGACGCCATCCCAGAAGCGCAGTGTCGACCAGATTCTCCAGGCCGGTTGGTACTTGCTGGATCTGATCAATGAGATTCTGGATCTGGCGCTGATCGAGTCCGGCAAATTGTCACTGTCGCTGGAGCCGATGTCGCTCGACAAAGTCATGCACGAGTGCCAGGCCATGGTCGAGCCACAAGCAAAGAAGCGCGGCGTCAGCCTGACGTTTCCGCAATTCGACAAAAACTATTTTGTCAAAGCGGATCGGACGCGGGTGAAGCAGGTGCTGATCAACTTGCTGTCCAATGCCATCAAGTACAACAAGGTGGACGGATCGGTCGTGGTGAACTACCTCGAGAAGCCACTGGGGTGCATTCGCATTGGTGTTGAAGATACCGGCGAAGGACTGGCGCCTGGGAAGCTGACGCAGCTCTTTCAGCCGTTCAATCGCCTCGGCCAGGAAGCCAACGCAGAGGAAGGCACTGGCATCGGACTGGTGGTTTGCAAGCGACTGATCGAATTGATGGGCGGCGTCATCGGTGTGGAAAGTACGGTCGGCAAGGGCAGCACGTTTTGGGTGGAACTCAAACTGACCGATGAACCCCGACTTGACGATAGTGCCGCTGAGCTGAAAACGCTGTCTCAACCTCATGTGCTAACAGCCGCGCAGTGTCGCACCGTACTTTATGTCGAAGACAATCCTGCCAATATGATGTTGGTCGAAGATCTGATTGCGCGTCGCCCCGACCTGCGTCTGCTCAGCGCGCGCGACGGCACCCGGGGCATCGAGATCGCACGCGCCTCACAACCGGACGTGATCCTGATGGATATCAATCTGCCCGGGATCAGTGGCATCAGGGCGATGAACATCCTCTCCCAGGACCCAACGACAGCGAAAATCCCGATCGTTGCGGTCAGCGCCAATGCGATGCCGCGCGATATCGAGAAGGGCTTGCAGGCAGGGTTTTTCCGTTATCTGACCAAGCCGATCAAGGTGACCGAATTCATGGATACGTTAGACCTTGCATTGAATCATGCGAAGATGAGGTCAACGCGTATCGATGGTGAATCAGTCTCATGATAATCAGTGAATCAGACATACATGCTGCCAAGATCCTGATCGTCGATGACCAGGAGTCCAATGTCACGCTGCTCGAGCAATTGTTGACTGAGAGTGGCTATAGCCGCGTGGCGACGACAATGAATTCGCTGGCGGTGTGTGGGCTGCATCGACAGAATCGCTATGACCTCATTCTACTCGACCTGCAGATGCCGAATTTGGATGGTTTTCAAGTGATGGAAGGCTTGAAGACCAACGAGGCCGACAGCTATCTTCCGGTGATCG